>NZ_FMVA01000013.1:0-151556 GCF_900101425.1 Rhizobium sp. NFACC06-2
ATCAATCCCATCTGCATCTCCCAGGCATCGTTCAGACCCGGGGAGTGTGACATTCCAACTTTGCAGAAACAGGACACTTTAACTTTGCGGCTACATATTTAGATCGCATAAGGTATCTTATGGAACTGACCGGTGGATGATGGCACGCTGACCCGACCCGCTGAACTGACAAACACTCTTTGGAGTGCTGACTTGACGGAAAACTCCGCGCAACATCGCGACTGGTCGAATGAAAGTCACCCCATCGGCCGGCTACTCGCAGATGAACGCACCGATCCTCTGCCGCAGAGCGTAGTGCCGTTCTGCCTGCAGATCCTCGAAATCAATCAATCCAGCGCGAGCGGCGATACTGGACAGGGTAACGACTCGCGCGTCCTTACGAAGTTCTTCAGCGCTTGAAAGCTGAAACTGAGGGCGGCCGCTCGATCCTTGCTGTTGGAGCCGGGAACGGCCTTTCGGCACGTTGCGCCGAGCTCGGTGGAGCGGATCTTATCGTCGTCTACAATTCGGGTTATTACCGCGTCAATGGGCTGCCCAGCTTGGTCGGCGCAATCCCGGTGGGGGACGCCAATGAAATAATGCTGCGGCTCGGGCGCCAAGCCATCATGCCGAAAAAACGAACCATACCAGTAATCGCGGGCGTCTATGGCATAGATCCGACGCGTGACATCGACGACCTTCTCGATGAGGTCAAGGCAATCGGCTATTCCGGCGTCATCAATTTTCCGACACTCAGCCGGCACGAGAACAGCAATTATCGGATCGACCTGGAAAATGCCGGCCTCGGCTTTGCCTGCGAAGTGGATATGATGCGCAAGGCGCGGGAGCGCGACCTCGTTACCCTCGCCTACGTTTATAACCCCGAGGATGCGCGTGCGATGGCCGAAGCCGGCGTCGATGTGATCGTCGGCCATATGGGACTGACAATCGGCGGCGACATAGGTTCGAAGAGCGCCATCGGGATGGACGCCGCCATCACTCGTATCGGTGAGATCTTCGATGCAGCCCTGGGTACCGATCCCAATGTCATTCTGCTTTCACATGGCGGCCCGATTTCGACGGCCGAAGACGCGGAATATGTGAACGTACACTCCAAGGCCGTGGGCTTCGTGGCGGCCTCCAGCTTTGAGCGCATCCCTATCGAACTCGCGTTGAAAAAGGCCTGTGACGAATTCAAGTCAATCAAAATCGACTGAAAGCCCAGATATGGCGCAGTTCGTAGCAAGGAGATCAGCATGCCCGCCTTTTTCGTGCACGGCGTCCCCGAGACGCACCGGCTATGGGAGCCCGTCATCGAAAGGCTCAGCCGGAAAGACATCATTGCCGTCGACCTGCCGGGATTCTCGTCAGCTGTTCCCGATGGCTTCGATGCATCAAAGGAGGCTTATGTCGACTGGTTGATAACGCGCATTGAAACAGTCGGCGAGCCGGTCGATCTGGTGGCGCACGATTGGGGAGCGATCATGACCCTTCGCTTAGCGTCGCTACGGCCCGATTTGGTGCGGAGCTGGGCGGGCGGCGGCTGCGCGATCAATGCCGGCCATCCGTGGCATCCCTTGGCGAGGATCTGGCAGACTCCAGGCGAGGGCGAAGCGTACTTCGCCGACCTTGACCGTGCTGCGATGGCGACACGTCTGTTAGAGGACGGATCGTCATCGGCCGACGCCAATCGCATCGTCGCGGACGTGGACGGCCGGATGGGAGACTGTATCCTGCGGCTTTACCGCTCGGCGCTGAACGTCGGGCGTGAATGGCAGCCAGGCCTCGCCAACATAACCGCCCCGGCGCTAGTCATTCACGGTCGAAAGGATCGACCGGTTCCGCCGGAGATGGCGGAGGCACTGGCGGGCGACATCCGGGCGCGCGAGCTGGTACTGCTCGACGCGGGTCACTGGTATCCACTCCAGCGCCCCGATGAGATGGCGACGGCACTGAACACCTTCTGGAGCAGCTAATCGATCAGAGCACCCGAGCAGCAGCGAGAGGGTGACACGCAAGTCTTCCGCTGCCGCACGGCTGCTTCGAGCCGCGCCACATTGCTCCCTGTTCCGCTCGCTGTCATGTGCTTACGCGATCGAAACTTGGCAGGGCCGGGCGCCGCTTGGTTAGGGCATTATCTGATAACAAGGATGGGGCTTATTCCAGATACGAGCCGCCCCGCTCTCGAGGCCGGTTTTGAAGTGAGATAATATCCCTACCCATCATGCCTCCGGAGTATCCGCTTTCGAAATGACCGGCACTCGGCACTTGTATCTTTCGTTTCGAACCGGGCCGGATCTTCTACAAGTTCGGTGAATTGGTTGCCGACAGGTCGTTGCATAGGAAGCCAACCTAACCCTCGTGGAATCGACATGAACTTAGCCTCGGCCGACCGCCCCACTGCTACACTTGGTTACAGTTTTGACCCAACATTGAGAAACTTGTGCGACGCCCTCAAGGTAAGTTCCGTCAGTCGAAGCGGATCGATTAGCGCCAAGCGCCATGGCTTCGTTATTGATCTGAAACTTGAAAGGAAACCCTTATGGATGATTTCCGAGAGGACTACCTGAGCCGCTTGCAACCGGAGCGTCATAGCATTGTCCGAACTCTCCTAGCCGACGTCTTTCTTGTAGTCGCCGCTATCGGAACGGGCCTGACGCTGAACTTCTTGGTCGCCTGACTACACGTGAACCAAGAGCATTAGCTAACCGACGCGGTAGTGGACGAACGCATGAGCTGCAACGCGCCCCATCAGGTCACTGAAGATGTTCGCCAACTCTTTTCCCCGGCAATCTTGTAGATCGCTATTGTCGCTCTTCTTAGAGAATCGGGCAAGATTTTTGCATCTTCAGGCATGTCGCCTCGCCTTAATAAGAGGCATATTGCTATTCGAGAGGTTGCCAATCGAGCGCCGCACGAAGTTTCCGCTCTAGCCATTTTAAAAGATGGTAGGCAACCAATGCGACGGAGGGCGGTACACGCTGACGCTCGAGCAAAACTTTTACCTCCTGCACCCAGTCAACGCAAAAAACGAAGACAAGCCGAACGGCCCAATACTGCATTGCAATATACTCGCTTTGATTGAGAATGCACATTCCCGCTTGGTTCGGAAGTCTCTGCGAGCATAGGGCTCGCGGGCGCACTGTTGCGCATCAATATCATCACAATTATCGCTTATTTATTAGTGGATTAGGCGAGCCATCTGCGATAGCCCGCAAGCCATTTACGCGTTCGATGACGTTCAAACGCGACTACACGTTCACCTCTCATGATTGTGATTTAGGCGAAGGAGAAAAATGTAGTCGTGCCCTATTTTTCTCACTCATCGCTGCTCATCTCGCAAATGCGAAGTAACTCGCGTCCAGCAACGAGCCGGTGTGACGTCGCCATCAGCCGGCATGAACAAGGGTTTGAAAAATGGCAAATCTATCTAAAGGGATCTCGCATTTTCGAGGCTCGGTTTTCCCCGAGCACTCCGCACTCTATCGCAAACTGGCACGTGAGGGGCAGCAGCCACAGGCACTCATGATTTCTTGTGCCGACAGCCGCGTTATGCCCGAGACAATCACGCAGTCGGGTCCGGGTGAACTCTTCGTTTGCCGGAATGCCGGCAACATTGTGCCGCCATTCCAGACAGCCAATGGCGGCGTTTCCTCTGCTATCGAATATGCCGTTGTGGCGCTGGGCATCAGCGACGTCATCGTTTGCGGCCATTCAGACTGCGGGGCAATGAAAGGACTTTGCCATCCGGAGCTGCTTGGACCAATGCCGAACGTCGCGGCCTGGCTCAAACACAGCCACGCGGCATATTCCATCGTCTGCGAAGCCTATCCAACGAACCTCGGCGAGAAAGATCGCATCCGCGCTGTTGCAATGGAAAATGTCGTGGTGCAGCTCGATCACCTGCGCACCCATCCCTCGGTCGCAGCAAAGCTTGCCACCAATGAGGTCAGCCTGCACGGCTGGTTCTTTGACATCGAGACCGGAAGTGTCCTCGTCTATGACGGTGCCGCAAGCCGCTTTACCGAAATCGAAGATGGGAAACCTCTGCCCGTTGCTGTCTCTGGTCGCGGAGTAACTCAGGTTATTGAAGCCTTCAACACAATCGCAGCGGAGTAGATCAATGAAACCGATATCTTTTAATGACATCGCTGCTTCTATCGTCGTGTTTCTCGTCGCCATCCCGCTCTGCCTTGGCATCGCGATTGCCTCCGGCGTCCCGGTTGCTATGGGTCTCGTCTCAGGCATCGTCGGCGGGATCGTCGTCGGCACTCTGGCCGGCTCCCCGTTGCAGGTTTCCGGACCCGCTGCGGGCTTGGCCGTGATCGTCTTTGGTTTTGTGGAGCAATATGGCGTGTCAGCGCTGGGGCCTGTTCTTGTCGCTGCCGGAGCTTTGCAAGTTCTTGCGGGCTTCCTCAAGATCGGCTCATGGTTCCGCGCAATCTCTCCCGCCGTGGTTCACGGCATGCTGGCAGGCATCGGCATCCTGATCATCCTTGGTCAGACGCACGTGCTTATGGATGCCAGACCAGCTGCGGGAGGGATCGAAAATGTCGTAGCGATCACCGACAGCGTTGGTAACCTTTGGAGCAACGGCATCACCAACGAGGCGCTGGCGCTGATAGTTGGGCTTGCATCGCTCGTCGCAATGGTCGCTTGGGAGAAGTTTCGGCCAGCCTCGCTAAGACTTCTTCCCGGAGCTCTTATCGGCGTCGCCTTTGGAACAATCGTCACAGTTGTACTGAACCTGCCTATTGCTCGCGTCACACTTCCGGCATCGCTTGCAGAAGGAATTTCCACGCCGGCTGTCGCTGATTTTCTACGGCTGGCAGAGCCGGGCATTTTTGCCACCGTGTTGGTGATCGCAGTTATCGCCAGTGCAGAAACGCTTCTGTCAGCTGCTGCGGTCGACCGGATGCATGACGGGCCTCGTACGCGCTTCAACAAGGAGTTATTCGCGCAGGGCTTGGGCAACGGTATTTGCGGCATGCTGGGTGCTTTGCCGATAACAGGTGTTATCGTCCGCTCGTCGGCGAACATCCAGGCGGGAGCAAAGACGCGGGCGTCGGCGATCATGCACGGCGTCTGGGTGCTGGCGCTTGTTGCGCTTCTGCCCCAGCTCCTCGGCCTGGTACCGCTAACTGCGCTTGCAGCGGTTTTGCTGGTGACCGGCTGGCGTCTGATCAGCCTGCACCACGTGCGCCATCTCTTTGATCATCATGGTTGGCTTCCTGTGGCAATTTGGCTGGTCACGGTGACTTTGGTGGTAACTCAGGACCTCCTTGTTGGAGTCGGTCTCGGCTTCGCACTCTCCTTGATGGAAGTGCTGCCCTATCTGCGCAACAGGCTCCGGATCGACAGCGCGGAAGAAGGAGAAACCATTTCCGTTCGGCTTGGCGGCTCGGCAACGTGCAAGGATGTGCCGGCTCTGTTAACTGCTCTGGAAGGTTTACCGGCAAACCGCAACATCAGGCTTGCTGGACGAGATCTGGGCTACCTTGACCATACCTGCGCAGAAACGATAAGCGACTGGGTAAAGCGTGAAAGTCGGACAGGACGCCTGGTTGAGATCGTCGCCAATGTACGCGACGGGACGCATCCGCGGATCATCTCGATGTTCAGGCGCTATCAAAACGAGGCGCGCAACGCGGCCTAGCGCATGAAGAAGGTCGCAGTCACTTCGAATCGTTAAACCATCCCGATGGAATCGGGGTGGTGCCGATTTTGGCCTCAAGCAAAAGAACTACAGTCGTGCAGCGGCTTGCGAAGAGAAAGTCTCACGATCCTGCGGGCGCAGTTCCGGTATTGTCCACCATCATCAATGCTTATATTCGCGACATCTCCTGCACCAATTTTCTTTCCCCGGAGCCGACGTAACGGCGCATGAAGTTTACAAGATCAGCAATCTCGCCATCACTCAGAGATGCAAATGGCGGCATAGGAGCGGACCGCCCTGGCAACGCGGATGACTCGGTTCCATGAAGGATCACCTGAAGTAAGTTCGCAGCCGAAGGATCGTAAATCGTTCGCAGACGGAAAACGGCCCATTGCGCGCCCACCAAAGCGAGTAACCGAAGATCGCGTAATCTCCTCTCGGGCTTAGTCATATGCCACCCCTGCGATGAGCGTGGTAAACACCTTCGCAGCCTCATCACCGGAGCAATGTTCGCGGTTGACCGCACTTGTCAGAGCGTCGCCGGCCGCAACCAAGGCCACGCTTGCAATTGAAAGCGATGTGTCATCTAACCCCGAGTGAGGTCGCAGAACGTCCACGAACATCGCGATCACATTGTCTAAGAGTTCTTTGTAGACACTAGCCTTTTCCTCGCTTCCGACGAGTGCAGCCCCAACTGTATGAAACTCGTCCCCCTGATCGCTCCCGCAAGCAAGATAGGTTTGCGCCAACGCCGCGATCGTCTCCTTTGTTGTCAAATGACCCTCAGTCATAGCCGTCCGAAACGCAGTGATGCGCTCGGCGTCAATCCAGCGATAGAGTTCAATCAAAAGGCCCGTTCTGGTTTCGAAATGATCATAGGTGACTGGCTTCGAGACGCCTGCCCTCGCTGCCAAGTGACCCAATGTCAGTCTATCAGCGCCCTCCTCCCGGACGATCAAGCGGGCGATTTTCAGCAACTGCTCGCGCCGTTCAGTCTTTGAAAGACGTCCCGTAGTGCGATGATCGACCTTGACTTCTGTCATTTTCACCTGCATACCTACTTTTAGTAACCTACTATTAGTAGATATTGTTATCCTAAGGGTGCCTACGTGTCAAAACTTGTCGAGAGATCGCAAAAGCCAGTTTTGATTATTGGCGGCGCCGGCGAGGTCGGTCGCTGGGCTGCTCGGTTCCTGCGTGAGTTCCATCCGGACGTGCCGATCGTCATTGCGGGCCGCAACGACGAACGCGCGCGCCGGGCGGCGGATACTGTCGGCGGCGCGTCTCCGGTCGTGGTCGATCTTGCAGCTTCCGACCTGGGCCTCGGCGAACTCCGCCCCTCGGCCGTCGCAACCCTCTTCTCCGATGACACGGGGGCAGCCCTCCGATGGGCTCAGCGAAGACAGGCTGGGCACATAAGCATTTCGCCGGCCATTGGCGAACTAGGCCTGGACGTAGCGTCTTTCATACATTGGCCTTCGGCGGCGCCGGTCGTCCTTGGTACAGAGTGGCTGGTCGGTGCGACGAGCGTACCTTCCATTTTGTTTGGCCAGGAATTCGGCCATCTGGAAGAAGTTCGCATCGAAGCCGTCCTCGACGAAGAGGATGTGTTCGGACCGGCGGCAAATGCAGATCTTGAACGGCAGATCTATGCAGGTGCCATGGCTCTCATCCGAAAGGATGGAGCCTGGCGTTGGCTCAGCGGCGATGACACGGCGTCCAAGGTGCGCGCGGTTGACGGGACAGAACTGGACGCGAATGCCTTCTCGCCGAACGATGTCTTACTGTTGGCGAACGCAACGGGGGCACCTAACGTCCGATTTGATCTTGCCGTCGGGATGAGTTCGTCCCGTCGTAAAGGTGGCGCGGTATCGACTGAAATCATCATCAATCTTCGGGGCCAGGACCACGTAGGCAGACCCCTCAGCAAGCGGTATGCGATTGTTCATCCAGCTGGGCAGATGCCGTTGACCGGCCTGGGCGTCGCACTCGTTCTCGAACGTCTGGCTGGCCTCGCCACCGAAGCACCCCGACCAGGTCTCTATTTTCCTGCCCAGCTTATTGAACACTCGACTTACCTCGACCGGCTGCACGGCTCCGGCGGACGGGTCCTTGAACTGGAGCCACTCCCATAATGACGTCAACGGACGGATACCCGATATCCGTAGCTCCGAACACTTTGGCCAATGCCCAGGTGGCACCATTCCGTGACAGGCGGCGTCTGACTGGTCAGCTGCGCTTCACCAACATGCGTTGCGGACCGCTAAGGCAGGAGCAGGGAAAGGCGGTCTAACTGGCGAGCGGTTTCAAGTTGTGACGAAAGCTTCCGGGCTGAAGCAGTCACCAAGGCCGCCTGGGCAGTATTAACGATTGCCGGAGCGTCCTCCAGTCCTGTAGCCTTGTTGCGTCGCAATGTCCTGAAATTCGGTTGAAAGTGCTTTTCATGACGGAAACCGCAGCGAATTCGAGGATCATCGGGATAGACCTAACCCGTTCGATCGCTATTTTTTTTGCAATGCTCAGTCATGTCTGGGTCGTTACCGCAATGGATCAATTCTGGAGTGGCCCATCTGCAGACTTTCTGCGTGCGCTGATGGCGCTGGCGACGCCGACCTTCATTCTGCTTTTCGGCACGATGCTCGAGATCATCTACCGGCCCAAATTCCTTCAAGGTGAACAGGGGGCTGTTACTGCGCGGCTTGTTTCGCGTGCCGTCCAATGCTGGCTGCTATACTGCCTGTCGGTCGTGGTGCTGTACCTTGTCCCGGACGGATATTCGCTGAAATTCTCGATCGCGACCATGATGCTCCTCGGAGTTACACCATTCACCGACATCCTGAAATTCTATGCCGTCGTTCTTTTCCTCGCCCCAATCTTGTTGCTGTTGCGCACCAAAACCGGCCTGCTACCGCTTCTCTTGGCCGCAGTTGCGGTGCATCTAGTTCACCCGGCGCTTCGGGAGATGCCGAGCCCTATTGATTTCCAGATGAGCATGAACGCAGAAAGAGTAGCAACGTTCTTGTTCGGTATTGGCGACGGTAAGCTTGGCGGGCCATCGGTCCTTCATGGACTAAGCCTTATCATCGGAGGGATGGCGTTTGGAAGGCTTATCGCAGGCGACCGGGCCGCGTGTTCTGAAACAACGAGCGGTATTGCAAAAAGAGCGTCATTCCTGCTGGCCGCCTCAGCTCTGGCGGTCCCAATCGGTGCTTTCTTGAGCCGTGAGGGGCTGCTCGCGGAACTCGGCGACATGTCGCTGCGAATGGATAGCGATCCGCTTTATTTTGCTGCCGGGTTTTGCGGCGCTGTTTCTCTTACTTCCTTGGCCGTGCTCGCCACTCAAGGTTTGTCGGACAAGGGCCAAAAACCACTGGAAAAGCTCGTTTTTTTTGGGCGCAGCAGCCTCTTTACCTTCGCCTTTGGCAACATGATACTTTACGCGTGGCGTGATACGCCGGACACCCGTGGATCGGCCGCTCTGCAAGCCGTATTCATAAGCATGGTCATTATCGGCCTGAGTTACCTGTTCGATCGGGAAATGCGACACAGGGGAAGACTGTCCACCGTTGTCAGATCCCTTCAGGCGAAGATAACATCATTCGTGAAGATGCTGATAGCTTTGCGCATACCAAGCGCGGAACAGAGCTGATCTGTTAGAAATGTCGTGTTAACTGAGCGTGCGGGCCACGGACCGCAAGCGTCTTTAGCCTCGCGTTGTCCACGAAGACCAATATTGCCCCGCGCCGAAAAAGAGCTCCACGCGGAAAAATGATTGCAAGCCCCGACTAGCTTCGCGGACCCGGGACAGAGTGTTTGCGTTCGGCGTTCAGGTGTCGACCCTGAGTATCTGCGACTGGCGCCTCTCAAGCGGGACCCGATCGACGGCATTCCTGCGGATTGAACCCTTTGCGGCGGAACACAGCCGATTAAGTGCGCCCCTCCGCATGCATCAGGTCATATATCTACCGGCATCGACATGGATGGTCTGCCCCGTCAGATATTCGGTCTCTATGATCATCCGTGTTGCTGGCCAAAGCTCTTCAGCTCGTCCTAAGCGACCCAAAGGCAGTTTTTCGGTTGGACCGGCATCAATTGCACCGGCCATTCTGCTCTCGATCAGAGCAGGCGCGATGGCATTCGCCGTGATCCGGTGCGGGCGTAGAGCGCTGGCATAGGCGTGCATCAAGCTCTCCACTCCGCCTTTAGATGCAGCATAGGCGGCTGAAAGCCCCCCGCCGGTGCGGGCGGCGGCGGACGACATGAAAATAAGCCGGCCACCATCCCGCGTCATATGAGGCCACGCAGCCTGCGAGACTAAGAACGCACTCGTCAGGTTAGCATGGATCGTCCTTTGGAACAGCGCGAGATCAAGACGGTCGATTGGGCATACTTCGCCGATGCCAGCGTTGTTGATCACGCAATCAATGCGGCCGAAGTGGGCCAGCGTCTCTTTGATCAGACGTTGCACATCTTCCGCGATGCTGACATCCGCGCGAATGCCCACGCCGCCTTTCAGGCCAGATATCAGTTGCTCGAGCTCGTCGCTCTCAGACCGATAATTCGCCGCGATATAGTGACCTTCAGCCGCGGCAGCTTTTGCCAGCGCGGCACCAATGCCGCGGCCGGCGCCCGTGATTAGAATCACCTTGGCAAATGGGTTGTGGGAACGTTGCATGATCACCTACGACCTTTTTTCGGGGTTAATGAGGAGCTGATCGTAGACAGCCTACGGCTGGCTAGCCACATCATTCAGCGCTTCACTGATTGCACGAAGCATTTTCTTAAGGCGGACCTGGCGGCGTCGATGTCATGTCAGGTGATCCGGCCCTTGACGGCTACCAGGCGCAGCCAGCGGGTGCCTTCAAACCGACTATGGGGCGAAGATTGCAACAGCTGAAGATCTCACTGCGGCTGCTATTCCCATGGCCACGCGTCATCCGGATGTTCCTATAACGATTTCCACGAGATTGGGCTGGCCCGAAGTCAGACCTTTGCGAATAGCTGGCGCAATTTCGTCGGCGTATGTCACACGCTGCGATACCACGCCAAATGCTTTCGCGAGGGCCGCGAAGTCGATCGCCGGATCCGTCAACTCCATTCCTGCGATCGTTGAGTTGCCGCCTTTCTCGTATCCCTGGGCCACCGAATATCGCTTGAGAATATTGTACTCGGAATTATTCATGATCACGAACGTGACCGGGACACGCAACCTGGCCGCTGTCCAAAGGGCTTGAGGCGCATAAAGTGCAGAACCGTCTCCCAGAAGGGCGACGACGGGTGAGTAGTTCGTCCCGAGAGATACTCCCACCGCGGCTGGTAACCCCCATCCTAGAATTGCGCTTCGCATAAACAAGTAGCGGCGGACAGGAGTTTGCTCAAGGGACCCTCTAACGTGCATCATGGTGGCTGGCGCCTCATCCACCACGATGACATCCTGGCTCAGCGCCCCCAGCACTTCCCCTGCGGCGACGCGTGGGGAAATGGGCGTGTGGTGTCTTTCCTCCGCAATCCGCGCAGTCAGGGACGCTATCCGCTTCCTTCGTTCCACTACGGCAAATGCTCGAACGGCGTCTGCAGCCTGTTTATGATGCCGTGCCGCATCGACAAGAAGCGGAACCAGAGCCTTCAGCGATGCCGTCAGCTCGCCGACGCATGCAAGTTCCGTGGAATACGTTCGCCCGGCCTCGGAGCCATCATGGGTAAGCTGAAAGATCTTGCAGCTTTGGGGAACTGCCGGTCCGTCACTATAGAGGTAAGAAACGAATGGATTGTCGCCGACCACCAGTACGGCCTCCAGCTCTGACAACAGGACACGCATGTCTGCGGCGGTCGTTGGGAGGTTTCCTTTCCAAAGGGGATGGACCGCAGGAAAAGACATTCCACCCGGCCAAGAGGGGCCATAGACTGGGGCGCCAAGAATCTCAGCGAGTTCGACGAGTTGCGTAGTCGCGCCGTCGGCATCGACCTCGTCCGTGGCGATGACTGCTAGCTGACCCGGCTGGAAGACGGCCAAAGCTTTCGCCAGGTCTTCGAGCCCACCTGCAACAGCAGCGAGGTTTATTGTCGAGGGTGCTCCTGCAGCGGCTGATGTCTCACCGGTTAGAACGTCAATAGGCAGAGAAAGGAAGACAGGGCCAAGGGGCGGCGTCATCGTAGCTTGAAGCGCTCGCCTCGCAAGGGGGGCAATTTGATCGGGATGGAGAGCTTCCCTCGCCCACTTTACCGCCGGCTCAGCCATCCCGAGCGCGTCACCATAAAGTAGCGGGTCACTAAAACTGTGCCGCGTGTCTTGCTGACCCACGGTGACCAGCATGGGCGTCTTGGCGATTTTGGAGTGCAGCAGTGCTCCCATGGCATGCCCCAAACCGCCGGCCGTGTGAAGGTTGGCGACAGCGGGCCTCCGGCTGGCTTTGGCGTAGCCATCTGCCATTGCAACAACAGATGTTTCTTGGAGACCGAGAATGTATTGGACTTCCGGAAATTGCCGGAGCGCGTGCATGATCGGCATTTCGGTCGTTCCGGGGTTACCGAATATGTACTTAACGCCGGCGCCGCTGAGCACCCCTAAAAACAACTCGGATCCTGTGGTCATTCTATGTTCCTGGCTATCAAAAGCCGGGGTCCCGGCTGTATCCTTTCGGGGCGATGGCAACTGAGCGTACCCTGCACGTAGCTACTCGGGATGTGGTCATCAAGAGATCCTGAAAAGGGAGGGCTGGGGCTGTTCCACGAGGTTTCATAGATCCCATGAATTCAGCCAAACGCGATCTCGGTCGGCATCATCAAGCTGTCAGGGAATGATCATCGAACCAGCGTTAACACGCCCGTGCCGGGAAAATATGCCGCGAGCGGGGTGGCGCAACAAATGTATTCCTGACAACCTCCTTTCACGAAAGTCGGCCCCTTCGATCCGGTCCACAGCTTTCGCATGGCAAGCATATGACTGCTCTGTCGCAGGATTTTCCCGTGACGACGTAAAGCCCGCACCGCGATCACGACTGTCAGGGACAAGCCTAATCGAAACGGGACTTTTCAACCACCTGCGACAACCTTCCCCGCATTGTCTCTAGATGTGTCACCCCAAATCCTTCTCCGTATTTAAGCCCGTAGCCGAGCGCTCGGTCCAAGCCGATATGGGCTGCCCACACCAGCCCGAAATTCACCAGCAGAGTTTCATGCCCAACAATTCCCCCCGCGATCAATGCGAGCGGCGGGACGTACCAGTGAGCTGCGTTATAAAGTGCGGCACCAACTCTTTTGTTGGCGAGGTAGCCGATCATTGACAGGTCGGGGGCAACGATTACAGCGGCAAATAGCCACCAGGTCGCGTCGAGCTTCGCATAAAAAACCGTGGCGGCAACAAATACCCCTAGCCCCTCAAGGCGAAGAAGCGCTTTGGGTGCTCCAGTGACAGAACCTGTCATATCATCATCTCCATTGTGCGCATTGATAGCAGCGCCCTGTGACGTGCAAAATGAGACAATTTCTACTGCCTGCGATTCGTCTCTACTTGGAACGCCGATGAGCATCTCAGGCGGATTGACTCAAATTCCTGTCCATTTCGAGGGCAAGAAATCAAATGAGATCGGGTTATTGCGGCCCAACTGGCTTGAGACAGAGGCTGCGACCTTCGACAGTTTTGGAAGATCGACACCCGTCGACAAACCCAGACCCTCAAGCATATAGACGAGTTCCTCGGTCGCAACATTTCCCGTCGCTCCCTTGGCATAGGGACACCCCCCCAAGCCACCGACGGACGCGTCAAACGTGGTCACCCCCGCTTCAAGGCATGCAAGGATATTGGCAAGCGCCTGCCCGTAGGTGTTATGCTCGTGGAGAGCGATGGCTGTAATCGGCATTTCCTCGGCCACGGCCCGAACCATTTCGGCGGCGGCCTTTGGTGTTCCCGTCCCGATCGTGTCGCCAAGCGAGACCTCGTAGCAACCAAGATCATGGAGCCTTCGAGCGACAGAGACCACCGCATGAAGCGATACCCTGCCTTCATAGGGACAGCCGAGAACACAGGACACGTAGCCGCGCACGCGCATACCTGCTTCTCTGGCGCCTTCCAGAACCGGCGCAAAGCGACCGAAACTTTCCCCGATAGAGCAATTGATATTCTTCTGGGAAAAGCTCTCGGATGCAGAGGCGAAAATTGCGATCTCCTCCGTCCCCGCATCGCGCGCCGCCTCGAAACCCTTCATGTTCGGAACCAGCATCTGGAACGTCACGCCCTGACGCCGCCCGAGCGCCGTGAGAACCTCGGCTGAACCCGCCATCTGCGGCACCCATCTGGGTGAGACGAAGCTGCCGACCTCGATTGTCTTCAGTCCGGCGTCGATCAGACCTTCGATCAACTGCACCCGCTGGGCGACGCCAAGGGCGCGCGTCTCGTTCTGCAATCCGTCACGCGGACCGACTTCGACCAGGCGAACACTATCCATTCTTCTCTCCAATATTCCTGCTGTTCCTCACTTCGTCGCGCAGAAAGGCGCAAAACCTGGGGTCCGAGCCATAGGCAACGTTGACACGCATTGCAGGCCTCACCGGAACATCACGGTCGACATGGAAGACGGTCGCCGGTGCGACGAAAATATTGGCCTCCGCAGCACGACGACAGAAGGCGGCTTCATCGATGCCGACAGGAAGCGGAACCCACAGGTAGAAGCCCTGCGCTTTCGGCAGGGAGATGTCGAGGCCGACCTCGCCGAGCGCCTGAGCTGTGGCCTTTGCCCCCTCCTCGATCCAGCCGCGCAGTCGCCGCAGATTTTTCAGATACTGGCCGCTCTCGATCATCTCCAGCACCACCCGTTCGACATGTAGCGACGTGGCAACCATGGTGATCATCTTGAGATCGACCAGGCTGCGGATCGTGTCCGCAGCGCCTGCGATATAGCCGCAACGCAAGCTGGCCGACAGCGTCTTGGAAAACGAGCCGACATAGAGAACACGCTGCTGCTGGCCGAAGGCCGCCAGGCGCGGCAATGTCGGGGGGATCAGGTCGGCAAATATGTCATCCTCAACCAGCCGGAAATCATGCACTTCCGCCATCTGTAGCAGGCTGAATGCATGGGCGGGAGACAGCGTCCCGCCCGTCGGATTGTGCGCCTGGCTCTGCGTGAAAAAGAGCTTTGGATGATGCACCATCAGCTTCTGGCGCATATCGTCGAGGTCCGGCCCGTCCTCCAGCCGCCGGATGGGGATGACATTGGCCTTGGCAAGACGCAGCTTGGCAAAGAGCGGGTAGTAACCCGGGCTGTCAACGAAGACGGTATCACCCGGCTCCAGGAACTGACGAATGATGAGATCAAGGCCATGATTGACGCCGCTCGTGAGCATCACGCCATCCGCCTCGGCGGTTATGG
Organism: Rhizobium sp. NFACC06-2; assembly: GCF_900101425.1. Lineage (NCBI taxonomy): Bacteria > Pseudomonadati > Pseudomonadota > Alphaproteobacteria > Hyphomicrobiales > Rhizobiaceae > Rhizobium > Rhizobium sp. NFACC06-2. The sequence continues at coordinate 15,001 of NZ_FMVA01000013.1, forward strand.
AGCGCTCGGCAAGCGACATGCGAAGCCATTCGCGCAGCGGGCCAAGGCCCCAGCTGCTGCCGTAGCCGAAATCGACCTCGGCCGTTGCATTGCGGCTTGTGCGCAATATGCGGCGCATGTCTGCATCTTCCGTCCAGCTCGCTGGCGGACGACCGTCGCCCGGCCGCGTCTGGTAGTTCTGGTCAAGCTGCTCGCGTAACAGCGACATGATGCTCATCGCCTCGGTGACGTCGGGCTTGACCTTCGGCACGCCCGTTGGCCGGTTCTCGGAGACGTAATAACCAGAGCCCTGCCGCGAGAGAACGAGGCCACGCGCAACAAGTCGATCAAACGCCTCGGCCATGGTGTTCTTTGAAACGCCGAACTGCTCGGCGCCACCTCTGACGGACGGCAGCTTTTGCCCCGGCCGGTAAATTCCGGAGGCAATCTGCGAACTCAGATGTGCAACGACCTTATCGACGCGCGTCAATTGTCCCGCTCTTTATTTGGGACAGTGCCCCGAATATTTCAGACAACTGTCCCTTGAATCTCACGGTCATTTTAGGACAGTTTGCGGCGACTGCAAGCAGGCATTCATTGGTTTGGGAGAGAGCCATGACAAAAAAGACCGCCACGTCGCGTATCGAGAACATGCGCAATCTGTCTCCGGCGGAACGACTGGCGCAAGTGGCAGCGGCGACTTCACTCGATGAAGCCGCACGCGCTGTCCTCGGCTCGACAGATGCGTTGCCGGTTTCGCTCGCCAACGGGATGATCGAAAATGTCATCGGCACATTCCAGCTGCCGCTCGGCGTCGCCACAAATTTCCTGGTCAACGGAAAAGACTATCTTGTTCCGATGGCTGTTGAAGAGCCCTCCGTTGTGGCCGCGGCTTCTTATATGGCACGCATCGTGCGCGGGTGCGGTGGGTTCCAGACATCATCGACGGCGCCGATCATGCGCGCCCAGGTTCAGGTCCTTGGCACGTCCGATCCGTTCGGCGCCCGCCTGGCGATCCTTGCGGCACGTGACGAGATCATCGCCGCAGCCAATGGGAAGGACCCGGTCCTTGTGAAATTCGGTGGTGGATGCCGCGATATCGAAGTCCATGTTTTTCCGTCGACCTCTCGCGGCGCCATGGTCGTGCTGCATCTGCTCGTGGACGTACGTGACGCCATGGGAGCCAACACCGTCAATACAATGGCGGAGACGATCGCACCGATCGTCGAGCGGATAACCGGCGGCGAAGTCCGGCTTCGCATCCTGTCCAATCTCGCGGACCTGCGGCTTGCGCGTGCGCGTATCGAGGTGACCGAAGAGGCTTTGGCGACAAAGGAGTATTCCGGCCTCCGGATGATGGAGGGTATCGTTGATGCCTACGAGTTCGCGGCGGTGGATCCCTACCGTGCCGCGACACACAACAAAGGCATCATGAACGGCATCGATCCAGTCGTCGTCGCAACCGGCAACGACTGGCGGGCGATCGAAGCTGGAGCCCACGCCTATGCCGCGCGTTCGGGACGCTACACCTCTTTAACGACTTGGGAGATCAGCGCGAAAAGAACGCTTGTCGGCACGATCGAAATGCCGATGGCGCTTGGGCTTGTGGGCGGTGCGACCAAAACGCATCCCGCCGCACAAGCGGCGCTTCAGGTCCTCAATGTCGAAACCGCCGTCGAACTGGCCGAAGTCACCGTGGCCGTCGGTCTAGCGCAGAACATGGCCGCGCTGAGAGCGCTGGCCACCGAGGGCATTCAACGCGGCCACATGGCGTTGCATGCACGGAACATCGCCATAGGCGCAGGCGCCGAAGGCGATGAGATCGATGCGGTCGCGCGCCAGCTTGCGGCAGACCATGATGTGCGCACGACCAGGGCGGAGGAGATCCTGGCCGAATTGCGCGCGTAGGAGCTAATTGGGGCCGGCATACGAGGAGCGTTGCCGGCCTGTCACATCTGGGAGGACATGATGACAGAACCAGCCACGTTGCGGGACGCAACCGCGCAGGGACAGCTAGCCGAGATATGGGGGGACGTGGTGTCTCGTCCACAACTCGGCAAGGCCATGACTATCGGCGCTATCCTAAGCGTTGCCGTCTACTTCGTCGCCCTGCACACCATCGCGCCGCTGGCCGCCACCCCGGCGGTCGGCAAGGCGCTTGCCATGCTGGCCGGGATCGTCGGTTCCGTCGGGAGCGGAGCCATATGCGCCCGGATGTTTCCGCCAAAACGCGTGGTATCGGAGCATGTTGCCGGTGCAAGCGCCTGGCAGGCGGAAGTGCTTGAGCAACTAGAACAGGAGAGCGGCCCGATCGGCAAGGTGCGTGATCTTCCGCCTGCGGTGGTCGAGGAGATGCGGCAGGTCGGCCTATACGAGGTCTTCCAGACCTTTGAGCAAGGCCGCCGCTCTGGAAAGAAGGAGGCTTGAACATGGAGGGTCTGCTATATGAAATAATCCTCGCCGTTGGTCTCGGCCTTCTTGGGGCCATCCTGTTTTCCGCCATAGGGCTGATTTCCGGAACAGACGAAACGACGACGATTGCCCCGGTTACGCTGCTTGTCGTCCTGCTTGGCGCTCCGCCGGCAGCGGTATTTACCTTCTGGATGTGCGCTGCCATTTCCAAGCATATGACGCATGCCGTTCCGACTGCGCTTCTTGGCATCCCTGGAGACACGATGGCATTGCCCCTGCTCCAGCAGGCAACGGCACTTCGCAATCTGGGCGCACCGCACGTGGCCTTGCGCAAGATGCTGGCCGGGTCGGTAATCTCCGCCTTTATCGCCGTACCGCTTGCTGTTCTCTTCGCCGTGATCCTCGCGCCGTTCGGCACCTACATCACTGCGTCAGCTCCCTGGCTTTTTGTCTGCGCAGCGATCATCATCGCTTATTTCTCCGCCGGTCGCTGGGCATCGGTGATTGCACTCGTACCTTTCACGCTGATGATCGTTGCTCTTCAGGGCTTTACGGCCGCCAACAACGTCAAGCTCGGTGTCAGTTACTTTCTTGGCATCGCCGTTGGACCGCTGGTTGCCGAACTTGTCTCGGCGGTCTCTCCCCTCGAGAAGAAACGTATGAACCGTAGCGAACTACGTCAGACCACACTGGCTCCGGACGTCAGAAGCTGGGGCGGCTATTTTCCTAATCCCTTTCGTGTTCTCGACCGTAGCCAAGTTACGACAACAGCTGCTGCCGCCGCCGTGACGAGCGCGACTTTTGTCTTCAGTCCCGTTGCCGTAACAGTTATCGCCGGCGAGATTGTCGGCGCGCGCATCAAGCACGCCTACCACCGCTTGACCTCGGTTCTCGCGGTTCGCAATGGGGTCACGGAATCAACCTACATTGCCGAGGCGCTTATCCCGCTGATCGCTTTCGGTCTGCCCCTCAGCCCGGTTGCCGCCGGGCCTGCCGCACCTCTGTTTAACGCGCCGCCGCGTTTTACCGTCGACACAGCAACCGGTGCTGTCAACAACCTGCATACGATGATGTCAGTGCCGGAGTTTCTTGTCTGGGGTCTGCTTTCCGTCGGGATCGCCACTGCCATTGCCTATCCGTTCGCCATGAACCATGCGCGCAGCGCTGCCGCTTTCGTGGCCAGATATATTAGCCACGAAGCGATCATCGCGACGTTTGTGGGCTTGGTGCTGGTTATCGGCCTCTGGGAAGGTGGAATTCTCGCCCTTCTCGTCATTGTGACGGTGGGCCTTGTTGGAGGCATTCTTTACCGTGTGCTGGGCATGAACACCGGCGTCCAGTTTATGGGCTACTACGCGGCCATCCTGAGCGTGCCGGCGATCATGAAGCTCATCGGTTGATCGCTAAGTCTCTGTTTCAACTTCGTTTCAAGAGAATAGGGAAAAGACCATGAACAGATTGCTGTGTGGCTTGGTTTTGACTGCGGCATTTGCGTTCATGAATGGTGTCGCGAATGCAGGAAACGAAACCGGCGAGCTTCCCGCACTCAAAATTCCGGACAGGTTGAAAAGCGCAGTGCCGTTGCCGATGGCGGAAGCCGATCTGCCTTCCGTTGTGGCGCGAGAATATTTCAAAGTCTCCGAGAAGGCGCTGCAACTCGAATGCCCAACGTTCGACAAGCAGGGAGACCTGATCTTTTGCGAGGTGTTTGGTGGAACCGTGTTTCGCCTGACGCCAGACAAGAAACTTTCAAGCGTAGTGCCGGATCCCGAACTTCGGCCAGCGGGACTGGCCGTCCACAAGAGTGGCCGAATTTACATGGCGGAGCTCGGCGACTTCGCGTCACGGGGTTCGGTGATAAGCATGGCGCCGGATGGCACCGACCTTCAGCAGCTTGTGTCTCGCGAAATGGGTTTCTTGCCCGATGACCTCGTCTTCGACCGCGACGGCGGCTTCTACTACACCGACTTTAAGGGTGGGTCGAGTACGCCGACCGGCGGCGTGTACTATGTCGCCCCGCAGGGCGGCAAGCCGGTCCTCGTTGTACCAAATCTCAGAATAGCGAATGGAGTCGGTCTTAGTCCGGACGGGAAGACTCTCTGGGTGACAGAACTGGCCGGGGGGCAGCTGCACAAGATTTCATTGTCAGACCCAACGACGACAGCGCCTTTTGGATCGTCGGTGGTTTACAGTTTTGTAGGCGGAGGACCGGATTCGCTCCGGATCGACGCCGACGGCAACATATATGTCGCGATCTACGGCCAAGGCCGGATCATGGTGTTCAACCCCGCAGGTTTCCCGATAGGGCAGTATCTTCTGCCGGGTCGGGATGAGGGGCATAACCTGCGCTCCACCTCGATGGTCATTCGTCCTGGCACCGATGAATTGCTGATTCTTACCAATGACTGGGACAAAGGACAGGGCTCCCGTATCTTCGTGGCACGTGCACTGGCCCAAGCGGCGCCGTGAGCGTGTTTCCTTCCGGCTTCTCGCACAATCCGACGTATTGCTCCGGATCCGGCACTGGTAGCTCATCTTCTCTGCGATAGCAGATTAAAGGATTAGGCATGTTTTCTGGCGGTTTTGGCATGGTCTTTCGCCGACGAGACGGCATTTTGATCGCTGCGGCCATCGGTAGAATTCGAGGTGCCCGCACGAAAAAAAGTACGGACACAAGGTCAATACATGGACTGGACGCAGGGCTATTTTACCGAACTAGGATACACTTTTGGATACTATCGGGAGTTGAGCCCCGCGATGCTGCGCCTTGCCTGCCTGTGCCGGGGCGTTGAAACCGGGTTTGGGGATGCTCCGAACTATCTGGAGCTCGGCTCCGGGCAGGGCGTGTCTCTCAATATTCATGCAGCAGGCTCCAGCGGGTCATACTGGGGATGCGACTTCAATCCGGCTCAAACTGTGGAAGCGCGCAAGCTCGCTGAAGCCTCTGGGGCCGACGTTCAGATTTCCGATGATTCTTTTGAAGAGTTTGCGGCTGGAAGCGACCTTCCGCAGTTTGACATCATCGCGCTGCATGGTGTCTGGAGTTGGGTCTCAGCGGCGAACAGAGCGATGATCAAACAGATCATCAGAAAACGACTTCGCCCGGGCGGCATCGTGTATGTGAGTTACAACTGTTTGCCCGGCTGGGCGCCTATTGTTCCGATCCGACACCTGATGTCTTTATATAAGCGTCAAAGTGGGGACATGTCCGGACCTACCCAGCTCATTGAAGAGGCGCTCCGGTTCACCAAGGAAATCGCTGATGCGGGATCGATGTTCTTCAGGCAGAACCCGTTCGCGGGACATCATTTCGGCCAGCTGGTTCGGCAAGATCCCAACTACATTGCCCACGAATATTTGAATGCCGATTGGCATGTCGATCATTTCTCTGATGTCGCAGAGAGCCTTGCGGAAGCAAAGCTGACATTTGTCGGTTCGGCTCGGCTGCTTGATGACATCGACTCCTTGCAATTAAGCCCGGAAGGGCAAGCCCATATTGCCAAATTCAACACTCCCCTCATGCGCGAAACGGTGCGTGACCATTTGGTGAATCGCCGTTTCCGTAGCGATATCTTTGTGAAAGGTCCGCGAAAACTCTCCAATATCGAACAAAGAGAGGCATGGTATTCTCAGACCTTCTTGCTCTCCATCCCAGCCGACGAGATTCCAAAGAAAATTCCATCCGGACAAGGCGAGGTAGAGCTGCCCGCAGAGCTGTATGATCCCGTTATCGAAGTATTGGGCAACGACCTCGGTCAGATTAAGCGCGTCCGGGAGCTTGCGAAACATCCGAAGCTCGGCGGGATAGATTTTCACCAACTTGTCGAGAGCCTTGTTGTGTTGACAGGTGCTGGCTTCCTTCAGCCTGCGCAAGAGCCGACAGATACAGCGCTCGATCAATGCCGCGCGCTCAACCATTACATCGTTAAACAGGCGCGCGTTAGCATGGATTTGCACCATCTCGTTTCTCCTGTGACGGGATGCGCAATAGGCGTGTCACAAATAACCCAGTTGTTCATATTGGCGCTCGATGACGGCTTAAAAAATGCAGACGAACTGGCGACCCACGTCTGGGACTTCTTGGAGGAGGTTGGCGAACGCCTAGTGAAGCAGGGGAAGAAAATCGAATCTGATAGCGAGAATATCGCCGAGCTCAGAAAAATGGCTGAACGGTTCCTGAAAATTGAATTACCGACCCTGCAAAGCCTGCGCATTCTCGAAGGCCGAGTGTCGACCGGAAAAACTGCCACAGTGTGACTTGCGTGCTCGACCAAAACCAACCAAGAGCGGCTGGTTGTCAGTGACGGGATCTCCGCAACTGACAACCAGATTTCGGCGGTTCACATTGGGCTTGTTCTACTTCCACCTGAGCGCAATTCGGATTATGCGGATCGAACGGTGCGGCTGGCGTACTCGTTGTGGAGGCGCTGTTGGTTCAAAGCATCCTGTTTGGGCGCCACTCCAAAAGTTCGTGAATATTCTCGGCTGAATTGGGATGCACTCTCGTAGCCGACTTTGTAGGCTGCCTCCGTGACATTCGCAGCTTGTGTCGCCATAAGCCGGCGTGCTTCCAGCAAGCGAAGCTGTTTTTGAAATTGAAGCGGTGTCATCGACGTCAGCGCCTTGAAATGCTGGTGGAACGACGACGGGCTCATCCGCGCAATATCAGCCAGTTCTTCCACCCGCAGTGTCTCTGCAAAATTCGTATGCAGGACTGATACGGCTCTGACGACGCGCTCAATGTTCGACTCTGGCAAAGCCAACTTGCAGATTTCGCCACCATGTGGCCCGCTCAGCAACCAATAGCAGATCTCCCGGACGATCGAAGGGGCCAATACAGGAATTGCTTTGGGCGTAGCCAGGAGCCGCACGAGGCGAAGGATGCAGTCAGCCAAGGGCTGATCGACCTTTGCAACGAACGCGCATGGACCTGATTCATCCGTTTGCGGTGGGAGCGATTCTAACTGTTCGAGGACTTCCCTTACGGTCGCCACATCAAAGTCAATCATCACGCCAACGTAAGGCGCCTCGTCACTAGCCTCGACGATCCGGCCAGTCGCTGGTACCCCGACACTAACAACGAGGCACTCCATCGTTCCGTACCGCAGCAGCTCCTCTCCAAGCTGCAATTCTTTGCCGCCCTCAACGACGACGCAGAGCGACGGTCGGTAAATATTGCGCATTGGCATCATCGACTGGTACGAGCGGACGATGTTGAAGCCTTCAATGGCTGTCGGGAACAGGCCCTGCCCGCCGCCCTGGTCTTCGATGTAGGCCGTTACGGCCGAGAGCAATGGGATATTCAAGCGTGGCTCCGGTTGTTTCAAGGGCCACGGCAATATGTGACTCCTCGCCGGCATCATCGCCTCTTCTGCAGGAATAGGCAAGTTTCTTGAAGGTTCGGGCATTCTGGTCATTGGACACTCCGTCTAGCTTAAGGGTGCAACCAAGCGAGGAGTGACCTCAAGATGACAGAATTCGCCGCCCGGTCAATAGACCCATCAACGACACGAGCGCCGACTGCTACCTCCAGCGGCGCGTACGTGAAAGGCCTGCGCATGGCCGCCATATGCATCGTGCTTCTGCTGATCAACGCCTTCTCGCAGATCGATCGGATACTGCCGTTCATTCTGGCGGAGAAGATCAAGACGGACCTGTCGCTCAGCGACACTCAGATGGGCCTGCTCACCGGCCTCGCGTTTGCGGTCTGCTACGCACTTCTCTCATTGCCGCTTGCCCGTGCAGCAGATCGGGGATCGCCGCGGCTCGTGCTGGTGTCATGTGTCCTGATCTGGAGCGTTATGACGGCGCTCGGCGGTTTTGCCGGCAGCTTCGTGTTCCTGGCGCTCACACGCTTCGGCGTCGCATTCGGGGAGGCAGGTGCCGTCCCGGCGGGCCACGCTCTGATCGCCCGCAAGATCAGCCCCGAGCGGCGCGGACTTGCGATCGGATTGTTCGCAATGGGCATTCCGCTCGGCACGATGGTAGGGTTTGCGGCGGGCGGCGCCATTGCGGATATCTTCGGTTGGCGTGTCGTGTTGATGGGGGCAGGCGCGATAGGTGTCGTGATTGGCCTGCTGACGATCCTGGTTATGGGTCCGACACCGCGCCTACAGGGTATGAGGAGCCACGAAGAGCCGTTCCTGCGGACAAGCCTTGACCTGCTGTCATCTCCCGCTTTCCGCTGGTTGTTTCTGGGGACGATCTTCCTCGGCTTTGCCGGTGCACCTTTCTACGCATTTTCCATCCCCTTTCTGATCCGCACTTACGGCTTCACCGCCACTGAGGTCGGAATGACCTTTGGGATGCTCCAGGGATTGATGGGGATTATCGGGACTTTAGGCGGCGGACGATGGTTTGATCATGCCGTCCGCTCCGGAACCGGCAGGGTCCTTGGACCGCCTGCCGTACTCTTTCTCGTCGCCAGTGTAACGACGACGGCTGCGCTGTTTGCTCCGGGCGGCTGGATTTCGATTTTGCTGTTCGTGCCGGGAATGCTGTCATTCTCATTCATGTTGCCATGGGGCTTCGGTGCCGCCCACCTCGTCGCCGGACCGGGCCGGCAGGCCCAGGCATCAAGTCTGGTGATGATTGGAAGCGGTCTCATCGGACCGGCACTTGGACCCTTGTTCGTCGGCATGGTCAGTGACGCCGCAAACACGGCCAACATTGCAAACGGCCTCGCGCTCGGCCTGTTGATCGTGCCTTTGGCGAGCGTTTTGTCGGGCTTTGCCCTGCTCGTCGCAAACCGCCGCGTCGGCGCGTTCCTCCGCCAGAACTAAGTTTCTAACGCAGCTTTCGGAACACATCTGCAGCTTCTCCCAACTCATAAGGAGCCAATACTTTGTCCGACACCGACAACTCCCGCCGCACATTCCTGGCTCTCGCAGCCGCTCTTCCCTCAGCTCTCGCCATGACTGGCGTGGCGTCGGCCCAGACGTCCGGCGCCGGCACGGCACCGAATGAGAAGCGTGGGGCGGTCGTCACTGGGTCTTCCCGCGGTATTGGCGCAGCCACTGCCCGACGTCTGGCGCGGGACGGGTTCGCGGTGACTGTGAACTACCTGACGAACCGGGATCTTGCTGAAGCCGTGGTCCGCGAAATCGAGGCGGCCGGCGGCCGTGCCATCGTTCGCCAGGGGGACGTCGCAGATCCGGCCGCGGTCAAAGCCTTGTTTGACGCCAACGACGAGGCTTTCGGTGGCGTGGACGTGGTGATCAACAATGCAGGAATCATGAATGTTGGTCCGTTCGCTCAAATGACCGACGAGGCGTTTGACCGAATGATGGCCACCAATGTCAAGGGGAGCTTCAATGTCCTGCGCGAGGCGTCACGACGCGTTCGCGATGGTGGCCGTATCATCAGCCTGAGCTCCAGCATCATCAAGATGAGCCCTCCCGCCACGGCGGCCTACGCTGCAACCAAGGCGGCGCAGGAGATCTACTCCAGCGTTCTTGCCAAGGAATTGGGCGGACGCAACATTTCTGTCAACGCGATTTCGCCAGGTGCTGTCGATACCCAACTTCTGCGCCAGCACGGGGAAGAAGCGCTTCGCGGCATACCGGAGGCAACCCCGCTTCGTCGCTTGGGCCAGCCCGAAGACATCGCCAATATCATAGGTCTTCTATGCTCGCGGGACGGAGCGTGGATCGATGGCCAAAACATCTTCGCAAATGGCGGCATCGCCTGATCTGTGCGCGACGACGCTTTCATACGCCGAAGCCGTTCGGCACCAGATGCTCTTATAGGACACTCTCGTCATGAAATATAACACACTTGGAAATACCGGCCTCTTCGTCTCGGAGCTCTGCCTCGGCACGATGACATTCGGCGGTAAAGGGGTATGGTCCAATATGGGCAATGTCCAGCAGGACGACGCTCAGGGCCTGATCGCCCGCGCGCTCGACCATGGCATCAACTTCATCGACACAGCCGATATCTACTCCGGCGGCGTAGCAGAAGAGATCGTCGGTCAGTCGCTGAGAAACCTCGGTATCCGACGGGAGGACGTTGTCATCGCAACCAAGGTCTGCGGTCCGATGGGCCAGGGCCCGAACGATGCCGGCAATTCACGCGGTCACATCTTCGATAGCGTCAAGGCCAGTCTGAAACGGCTACAGGCGGATTACATCGATCTGTATCAGCTCCATAACGTCGATAGCGTCACGCCGATCGAGGAAAGCCTCGCGGCATTGGATGCCCTGGTCCGGCAGGGTCTGGTTCGTTATGTCGGCGTGTCGAACTGGTCGGCTTGGCAGATGGCGAGGGCGCTGGGCCACAGCGAACGGCTCCAGATCGCGAAGATCGCTACCTCCCAGAACTACTATACGCTTGCAGGTCGCGATATCGAGCGGGAAATCGTGCCGCTCATCAAGGCAGAGAAACTTGGTCTTCTGGTTTGGAGCCCTCTGGCCGGCGGGCTGCTCAGCGGCAAGTTCGGCCGCGACAAGCAGGGCGAGGAAGGTAGCCGCCGGACTATTTTCGATTTCCCTCCGGTCGCTATGGATCGAGCTTACGACGTGATTGACGTGATGGAGCGCATTGGCGCCGACAAAGGCGTCAGCGTCGCAAGGATTGCGCTGGCGTGGCTGCTGCATCAACCGCACGTCACAAGCGTCATCATTGGGGCGAAGACCGTTGCGCAGCTCGATGACAGCGTGGGGGCGTCAGAGATCACGCTCAGCGCTAGTGAGCTCGCCGAGCTGGACACGATCAGCAAAATCAATCCCGAGTATCCGGCATGGATGCAGCGAACGCGAGAGGTTGCAGCAAAGCCGCCCCTCAGTGAACCGATCAATATCAATGCATAGGCTCGGATCCGGATCCGTCCCCTCCGGATCCTCGAGAGGTCGCCTCCCCCAGGCGACCTTGCGTCCGCCGAAGACGTCCCCCGAACAATGCGTCTTCGGCGGACCATTTCGCCCCAAAGAAACGAAAGGACTGACGATGACGAAATCGTGGACACTCGATGATATGTCGCCTCAAAACAGCCGGACGATCCTGATCACAGGAACCGGCGGTCTGGGCTTCGAAGACGCGCTCGCGCTGGCTCGATCCGGCGCCGACGTTATCATCGCAGGACGCAATCCGACGAAGGGTGCCGACGCTATCAGGCGCATCAAGGAAAAGGTGCCCAACGCATCGGTCACTCTGGAGATAGTCGATCTCGGCAACCTCGCGTCGATCGAGGCACTTGCGAAAAGACTGAAAGAAACCCGCGACCATATCGACGTTCTCATCAACAACGCCGGCGTGATGACGCCGCCGACGCGTCAGACGACGAAGGATGGTTTCGAACTTCAATTCGGCACCAACTATCTCGGCCACTTCGCCTTGACCGGCCACTTGCTGCCGCTGCTCAAGCTTGGACAAGCCCCACGCGTCGTCACGCTTTCCAGCATTGCTGTTCGAAGCGCAAGCGCGGCAATCAATTTCGACGACCTGCAAGCGGAGCGTGGCTATAAGCCCATGCCTGTTTACACTCAGTCGAAACTGGCGTGCCTGATGTTTGCGTTCGAACTGCAACGGCGGAGCGAAGAAGCGGGTTGGGGTATTACCAGTATCGCTGCCCACCCAGGCGTATCGCGCACCGATCTCCTTCACAACGGCCCTGGTCGACGCAGCGTTCAAGGCTTCCTCAGGTCGTTCATGTGGTTTCTGTTCCAGCCAGTCGCACAAGGCGCGCTGCCGACCTTGTTCGCGGCCACATCCCCAGAAGCCCGAGGGGGCGGCTATTACGGTCCCGACAGGCTCAGTGAGACTCGTGGACATCCAACGGAAGCACAAATTCCGCGCCAGGCGCTGGAAAAGCATGTGGCACACAACCTGTGGGAAATCTCGGAACGACTCACGGGTATTTCGTTCAACGCCCAGGCTCTCGCTCCAGAGCTTTCTGGTCCGGGCGCGACAACGATCGCACGGGAGGCGTGAGAGATGGACCCGCTCGGAAATCTTGTCGAATGGATTGCGATATACGGCATATTCGGTCTCTTCGCGATCGGGCTGGCGGAGCGCTTCCTGCCTGCCCTGCCCTCCTATGGCGTTCTCGTTGCCATAGGTATCGCGGCCGACGATCTTTGGTCCCTCCACACCGCTGTCATCGCGACGACGCTCGGGAGTTTTATGGGCGCTCTCGGTCTCTATTTTCTCGTGCGTGTTATCGGGAGAAAGAGGTCCGCAACGCTTCTCTACGCGGCCGGCAGATGGGTGGGTCTATCGCAACCTCGTATCGACTGGACACTGTCCTCCCTGCGCGACCGGGAACAAGCGCTGACGGTCCTGTCGCAACTCATTCCCACGGTTCGGCTGATCGCGCCTGTGGCAGCGGGGCTTTTGGGCACAAGTACGCTGCGGTTCGTCGCTGGCGTAGCAGCCGGCATAGTCTTGTGGAACGGCTTGTTCATCGCAGCAGGTCATCTCGCTGTTTTGGCCATTCCCGGTATCAATTCATCCGCGCTCGCGTTGAAGATACTCATCCTGCTCGTTGTCGCAGAGGGGCTTGTGGCCCTGGTATGGCGGCTTCAGCGACGATATGCGATGCGCGTTAATCCGGGAGCCGGTGAGCGATGACGAACAGGACAGCTGATGCCTTTTTGTTTTTTCGGGCGTGGCTTTCCGCGCCCCTTCGCGTCGCCTCGGTTACGCCATCGGGACGCGCGTTGTCTTCACTCATGACGACCGAGATCTCTGCGGACACAGGCACAGTCATTGAACTGGGTCCGGGAACAGGCGTTTTTACCGAAGCATTGCTTAATCGAGGTGTCGCTGAGGAAAATCTCGTACTGGTCGAGTACGGTGCTGAATTTGCCAACCAACTTAACGATCGCTTCCCAGCCGCTAAAACCGTCCGGATGGATGCTGCACAGTTGCGCAAATTACCGCTTCACGCCTCGGCGCCTGTAGGTGCGGTCGTGAGCGGCCTTCCTCTTCTATCGATGCCATTGCGCAAAGTGCATGCTATCCTGGAGGGGGCATTCTCCCATCTTCGTCCAGGCGGAGCATTCTACCAATTCACCTACGGCCCGAGATGCCCGATCGCCAGACCCTTGCTCGACCGTCTGGGCCTGAAGGCGACGTATATCGGGTGGACCTTCGCCAATATTCCACCCGCGGCCGTCTACCGGATCAGCCGACGACGACCGCGAAGCGCTCGAACGCACCCATCGGAATCTGTTGTTTGATGGCATCAAAACCGGTCTTAATGAGAGCCGACTCGATCTAGATGGCCCTCATTGTTCCGGTTGCGACAGTCGAGCCTCGGACATCGCACTATGGCCGAAGGCTCCCGATAGCGCATGACAAGCTCAATGTTGAGAAACAAATGCAGCAAGCATTTTCCATCGTTCTGCTCACCGCTGTCTCGACGGTCTGCCTTTCGTTGCTGATCTTCCACGCATTGACGCGGGTTCCGTCATGGCCGCTGGCCGCATCGGAAGCATCCGACGTGATTGCCTTGTTACGCGAGGCAAATCTTTCTGGCTCGGCCGTGATTTATGATCTTGGGTGTGGATGGGGCTCACTTCTGATCGCACTCAACAAGGCTTTCTCCGACGCGCAGGTGAAGGGGGTGGAGGTCTCGCCTTTCCCGTGCTTCGTGGCCTGGATCCGGACGAGACATCTCCGCAACGTTTCGATTATGAGAAAAAACTTCTATGCCTGCGACGTGGCGGATGCGGATGCGGTGACATGTCATCTCATGCCCGGTGCGATGTCTCGCTTATCGGAATTCCTGGACAAGACCGTGCACCCCGGCACCGCTGTCGTCACGGTGACGTTCTGGTTCCGAGATAGGTCACCTAAAGCGACAAAGGATGGTCCTGGTCTGCGCGGGGCTGTGGCCCTGTACGTCTGGCCAGCGACTTCTACACCACGCCACGCGGGATAAACTCCCTATGCGCGGGCTCCGCGACAATCAGGGGCGGGCATCGCTCGATACGACAAGAAGCCTACGATGCAGGGCGAGGCGGCGAAGCTGCCAAAGGATCAGCCTCGGAGCATCAGGCACAAAATTTGAGGTTTTTGACATTTTAGGGCGAGCCCTCTCGCCGTAGTTTTTCTCCGCATACGGAAAAAGGAGGGCAATATGCCGAATTCGAAAATCAGAAAATTCTCGTTGGCAGTCATGCTAACGGCAGGAGTGACAGGGTTACAGGTCGCTTCGGCTTCCGCTCAGGCTTCGTCGCCAAACGAGATCGAGGGCGTTTGGGAAACAGAGGAAGGCAATTTCAAGTTTGAAGTATTCGACGCTGGCGGCACCTTTGCTGCGCGTGTCATTTATGGCGATCGGCTCATGGAAGCGGACCGTAAGACCTTCAAGAAGGACATCCACAATCCCGATCCGAAGCTACGAGGCCGTTCTCTCGAGGGCATCACTTTCCTCACCGATCTGAAATGGGATCCACAGGATCGCCGTTGGGAAGAGGGGAAATTCTACGACGGATCGTCGGGGCGCACCTATTCAGGGCAGGCAGAGATACAAGACGGGGCGCTCGAACTGAGAGGCTATGCGGGGATCCCGCTCCTCGGACGGACGATGGTTCTGTATCGCTCCCAATGACGGCTTTTTCCAGAAATTGCCGCCGCTTCCACGGTCTTGCTGCGAACTGGAGCGCGGGATTGCTTGCGGCGGTAAGTTGGCTGAGCGGCGTTATATTCGCCGCCTACATCATTGCCTTTTTCGGCGGTACCCTTGTTGGCGGCGAGGCCTATCGATGGAACGAGGCGTTGCCCGACTTATACGATCCGGCCTCGCCCCTGTCGACGAGCGCCATCGGCGCCCATTTCGTGGCCGGCAGTATCCTCGTTCTGCTGGGTCCTGTTCAACTGATCGGCAGGCTGCGGCAAAGAATCCCCTGGCTTCACAGGTGGATCGGGCGGATTTACGTGGTTTCGGCCGCCGCAGCCGGCGTGGGAGGTTTGGCTTTCATCGTTGGACAAGGCACCATCGGCGGCCCTCTGATGGATGTCGGGTTCGGCCTCTACGGCGCTCTCATGGTGCTGAGTGCAACCATGTCCTATCTCCACGCGCGGTCGGGCCGTTACCATTCACACCGTGCCTGGGCGATCCGGCTGTTTGCACTCACCATCGGCTCCTGGCTCTATCGTATAGAATATGGTGCCTGGTTTTTGCTGTCACGTCTCTTCGGCTCCCTGGCGGAATTCGGGGACTGGTTCGACGCCATCATGGTTTTCTTTTTCTACGTCCCAAACTTGATTGCCGCGGAATTCGTCATCCGTGCCGGTCGGAAAAATCGCACAGCGAGCGCCAACCTCTCAGTATCGGTCTTTTTCGTGGCCGCAAGCACTTTCATCGCCTTCGTCACGCTGATGTTCACCACTCACACGTGGGGTCCCAAAATCGCAAGTGGCATAACGCCGTAGCCGTCGAGGATTAGGCAGGTTTTTTGTCGGATCGGGTATGTCCGCGCAAGCGCGCACGATCCAAACTACCTTTGTCAAAGGGATGTAGTCCATGTCTTATACGCTTTCGGTCAATGGCCGGACCCATGATGTTGACGAGGATGGCGAAACTCCGCTTCTGTGGGTGCTTCGCGATCACCTGTCGTTGACGGGGACAAAATACGGGTGCGGCGCAGCTCAGTGCGGCGCCTGCACCGTCCATCTCGACGGGAGGCCGGCTCGATCCTGTTCGATCCCATTGCGGTCGGCTGTCTCGGCACAGATCTCCACGATCGAAGGCGTTGACGGCGTGGAAGCAGCAGCTCTCCGTGATGCCTGGGTTGAGCGCGATGTACCGCAATGTGGCTTTTGCCAATCCGGTCAGATCATGAGCGCGGTTGCGCTGTTACGAGTGAACAAGCGACCGACGGATGAGGACATCGATATTGCGATGAGCGGTAACCTCTGTCGCTGTGCCACCTACACTCGAATTCGCGCGGCCATCCACGATGCGGCGGCAAGGCTCGGTGCGCCGACATGACTCGACCCCCGCCCAAAAAGGGAAGATGGCGTCGCCGGCTAAAGCTCGCGATTGCCTCGATATTCGGAGTGATCGTTGTCGCAGCGGCGGCAGGCCTCGTCTACGCTCTTTATCCGCGTACCATGCCGCAGACACAAACAATCGAGGCCAGACTGCAGCCCGCAGAACTTGATCGGTTGCGTCAGGTGGCAGACTTCGATGGGATTGCTGACGCAACCGCAAGGTCTGTTGCGTTGTTCGAAGAAGCAGGCCGTGTGATCGAGCATCCGCGCTGCATGAACTGCCATCCGCGCACGGATCGCCCCACCCAGACAGAGGCGATGCGCCCGCATACGCCCTGGGCTACACGTGGCGCCGACGGCGGCGGGGTCCCGACGCTTCGTTGCTCAACCTGCCATCAGTCCGAAAATTTCGAGGCGTCCGGTGTGCCCGGAAACCCCAAGTGGAGGCTCGCGCCGATCGAGATGGCCTGGCAGGGCCAGACGCTCGGGAACATCTGCAGGCAGCTCCTGGATCCGGCACGTTCGCATATGACGCGCGAAGAATTGCTTCATCATATGGCGCAAGACGAACTGGTGGGCTGGGCCTGGCATCCGGGCGCAAACCGCAAGCCCGCCCCCGGCACTCAGGAAGCCTTCGGGTCATTGATCAAGGCCTGGCTCGATACGGGTGCAGCATGCCCCCAGTGAGCTCGGTTCAAGTGAGAGCAAGGATGGCAACAGGAGAATGTCCGTGACCGACGCCCCAGACAGGAAGCCACGATTTAGGTTGACCCGTCGACGCTTGATTTTGGGTGGATCCCTGATCGGCGGCGCTCTCGTGGTAGGCTACGCCGCAACCCATCCAATGCAGGCTGTCGGCGCCATCCTGCAAGGTGGCGGCGACGACCCGGAGCCGAGCGCTTTCGGACCATTTATCCGCATTTCCGATGACGGCTGGGTGACGATCGTCAACAAGCAGCAGGAACTTGGCCAAGGCATCCACGCAGGGCTCGCCGCGATCGTCGCGGAAGAACTCGACGCGGACTGGGACAAGGTGCGGGTCATCGATGCGCGCAGCAACGTCCGCGCCTACGGCGTACAAATGACTGCCGGTTCAAATTCAATCGCCTCGAACTGGGATCTGATGCGCAACGCAGGGGCTGGTGCGCGCGCTATGTTCGTAGAAGCTGCAGCCGCTCGCTGGGGTGTACAAGCCAGTGACATCGTCGTCCGCGATAGTGTTGTGTCCCACCCCGGCTCCGACCGAACCGCGACCTTCGTCGAGTTCCTGGCCGACGCCGCCCGGCAGACCCCACCCGAGACGCCGCTCCTGAAACGCCGGCAAGACTATCGGTTAATCGGCACCGAGCGCGTTCGCCGAAAGGACAGTCTGCCGAAGAGCACAGGCGCCCAGGTCTACACACAGGATATCCAGCGTCCGGACTTACTGGTCGCAATGGTCGCTCATAGTCCCCGCTTCGGCGGAAAGCTTTTGCGCTTCGATGCATCCGACGCCCTGGAAGTAAAGGGCGTGAGGCAAGTGTTCGCCATTGAGACGGGTGTCGCCGTCCTTGCGGAGACGACGTTTGCCGCCAAGCGGGGCCGCGACGCGCTGCGTATCGAATGGGACGACAGCGAAGCCGAGATGCGTTCGTCTCCCGACCTCGTGGCGTATTTCCGCGACATCGCAGCCGGTCGTACCGATGTGGAGCCCGGCAGTTTTCAATCAACGGGCCTGTCGCCGGAAGCGCCGTTCGATGGCGATGTCGTCGAGTTTGCATTCGATTTTCCCTATCTGGCACATGCGCCGATGGAAACGCTCGATTGCGTCGCCAGGGTCGATGGCTGGGATGTTGCAATTACATCGGGCGCTCATCTGGTAACGGTCGATCAGGTTCAGGCAGCACTGACCGCTCGGACCGTTCCGGGCCGGGTCGATATCGAGGTGATCCCTGCCGGCGGTTCGTTCGGCCGCCGCGGTGGAATGAGCTCCGACTATGTCGTCGAATGTGTGCGGATCGCAAAGCGGGTCGAGGGTCGTCCGGTCAAGCTGATCTGGAGCCGCGAGGACGACATGAGGTTGGGCTACTTCCGACCAATGTCGCATCATCGGGTATGGGTCCAGGTTGGTTCGGACGGGTTCCCGGAGCGTTGGCGCTTCCATTCGGTTTGCCAGAACCTGCTTCCCCTAGGCCCGAATTTTACGGCGACCGAGGGTATCGCGGACTCGCCTAATCTATCCACCGCGACAACTGTTGATGGCAGAATCTTCACGCCATCTTTTCCAGTCACTGTCGGGTTTTGGCGATCGGTCGGCAATTCGCATACCGCCATGGTGATGGAGCACATCGTGGATCAGCTGGCGCGCAAGGCGGATAGGGACCCAGTCTCATACCGTCGTTTTCTATATCAGAAGGCTGGCGATACGCGTCGGCTGGCGGTCCTCGACGAACTTTACGCCAGGGCCGGCTGGGACACACCGCTCGAAGCCGGGTGGGCTCGGGGCATGGCAGTCCACCAGGCGTTCGGAACGATTGTTGGCCAGGTTGCCGAAGTTCGGCTGCTTGATGGCCGACCGATCGTGCGTCGCGTTGTGGCTGTCGTCGATTGCGGCATCGCGGTTGCGCCGGACCAGATTGCTGCTCAAATGGAAGGTGGTATCGGTTTTGGCCTGTCCGCCGCGCTGTATGGCAAGATTACTCTCAAGGAGGGAATCGTCCAAGAAACGAATTTTGACCGGTATCAGATCTTGCGAATGAACGAGATGCCGGCTGTCGAAACCTACATCATCGCGTCTGACAACAAGCCGACGGGAATGGGCGAACCTGGAGTGGCGCCAATCGCGCCGGCCGTTGCCAACGCTATGCTCGCTTTATCGGGTACGCCGACACAGCGCTTACCATTCGTTAATGGCGCAAGGAACGCCGGTTTTTCGATTTTCCGATCGGGAACAAAACCTTCGGGAGACTAGCCGCGGCCCCGCGCAATACCGGTATTGCGAAGTGCAGCTAATCAGTCCGCGCGATATTTGTGGGCTAATCCTCCCGGCTAGCCTGATTTACGTTGAAAGGTATATGCGGTTTCGGCAACGGCCGGAACGGATGACGCCAAAATTGTTGCAACCCAACAGGAGACGAAATCCAGATGTCAGACACGCACGATAGGCAGTTTCTTGAGATCACCCGGCGACAGGTTTTAGAGGCCGGAACGATTGTCTCGGTATCCGGGCTCCTGCCTGCGGCAGCGCAGGCCCAAGCGCCCCGTCCGCAGCTGGTACCGGAAAGCGGCGCGACAGTTAAGGTCAGCTTCCATGTCAACGGCCAACCGAGTGCACTCGAAATTGATGCGCGAGCATCTCTGCTGGATATGTTGCGAGAGCGACTGGGCCTGGTCGGCGCTAAAAAGGGATGCGACCACGGTCAGTGCGGCGCCTGCACTGTCCACATAGACGGGCGTCGCGTGGCCTCCTGCCTGACGCTTGCGGCCAAAGTCGATGGCCGTAACGTTACCACCATTGAAGGAATCGGTAGCGCGGACGCTCTCCATCCTATGCAGCAAGCATTCATCGATCATGACGCGCTGCAGTGCGGCTACTGCACACCTGGCCAGATCATGGCAGCGATTGCTTGTGTCAAGGAGGGACACGCGTCTACGCCCGACGAAATCCGGGAATATATGAGCGGCAACATCTGTCGATGCGGAGCCTATGTCGGCATCGTTGCCGCGATCGAGCAGGCAGCTCCTCAGATCGAGCGAGGCTGAACCATGAGATCATTATCCTACGTGAACGCCAAAACTGTTGACGAAGCCATCCAAGCATTTGCTGCGGCAGGCGAAGGTGCGCGCTACATCGCCGGTGGTACCACGCTCTATGATCTGATGAAGCTTGGTGTCGAACGTCCCGCACATCTGGTCGATATCGCCTCTCTGGAGGGAGCCAGCCGGATTGATACAAACGGCGACGTTCTGTTTTTCGGCGCAGGGGCACTGATGGCGGATGTTGCCGAACATGCCGTCGTCCGACGTGAGTACCCCGTCCTGGCAGAGAGCCTTTCGAAAGCCGCCTCTCAGCAGCTCCGCAACATGGCGACGGTTGGCGGCAACCTGATGCAGCGCACCCGTTGTCCTTATTTCAGAAACGGAGCAATCGGCGCTTATCCCTGTAACAAGCGAGACCCCGGCTCCGGATGCGCAGCGATCGGCGGGCTCGATCGAAGCCAGGCCGTGCTTGGCATCAGTGACGCCTGCACGGCCGTGTCACCGGGTGACTGGCCCGTCGCGTTAACAGCGATGGACGCGACGGTGGAGATCCAAGGTCCGGCGGGGCCACGATCAGTTCCGATCGCCGAATTTTACCGGTTGCCTGGCGATACGCCCCATCTCGAATTCGCGATCGAAACCGGCGACATCGTCACCGGGATATCAGTTCCGAAGACGGAGGCCGGCCGAAACTCGACCTACCTCAAAGTGCGTGATCGCGAATCCTATGCTTTTGCCCTCGCCTCGGCAGCCGTGGCGCTGGCCATGGATGGGGAGCATGTTCGGCACGCGCATATCGCGCTTGGCGGCGTTGCCACCCGGCCATGGCGGGCACGCGAAGCGGAGGCCGTTTTGAACGGTCGAACGATTGACAGGGATACCGCGTTGGCTGCCGGCAGAGCGGCGTTCGCCGATGCCCAAGCCGGCGAACACAACGCATTCAAGATCGAACTCGGTGCTCGCACCCTTGCCGACGCCATCATGACAGCTGGAAGGAAGATGCAATGACGCAGGAACGGACTGCTGACCGCCCCCGGGTCGATGCTCATGAAAAAGTGCTGGGTCGGCCACTATACGCGGCAGATCAGCCAATCACCGGTCTGCTGCATGCGATGACGGTTCCCGCAACAATCGCCAGGGGGCGTATTGAGGCAATCGAAGTAACTGCCGCGACGAATGTTCGGGGCGTCGTTCGCGTTTTCACGCATGAAGATTTCTCGCAGATCAAGACCACACCCGCGACACGCGGCGCCTATGGCCGACCTGGTAAAGGTTATCAGCCGATGACAAGTCCGGTTGTCCGCCATCGCGGAGAGCCGGTCGCCCTTGTCGTCGCGGAGACGCTTGAAGCGGCAATCGAGGGTGCGGAAGCCGTCAAGGTGCGTTATGCCGAAGAGGCGTTCAGCGTGGCGATGGAAGACGACCGGGCGGCCCGCGAGCCAGAGCCCGAAAGCCAGCTGTCTTCCGGTGATGCGGAGGCAGCTTTCGCATCCGCCAATCATCGCGTCGATGTCGAGTATCTACATCCCCAACAGCATCACAATCCTATTGAACTCATTTCGACGACCGCTGCATTCGAGGACGGTCAGCTCAGAATTTATGAAGGAACCCAGGCTGCGGCGGCGTTTGCCGGCGGCTTGGCGGGGATGATGGGTCTTGAACCAACGCGCCTGCGTGGTGTGAGCCCTTACACGGGAGGAGGCTTTGGACAGAAGAACGGCATTCAAGAGCAGAGTGTGCTCGTCGCAAGTGCCGCTTCCTTGCTTGGCCGTCCCGTGAAGCTTGTGATGCCCCGCGCTCACTTGTTCCATACGGCATCTTATCGGCCCCGTAGCCGTCACCGGGTTCGGCTTGGGGCAGACGAACAAGGGCGTCTGCTGGCCGGGCTTTACGAAACTGTGCAGCAGAACAGCCGCTATGACGGATTCGGTTGCGAGCACGGCGCCAATCCACCGCGCATGTACGGATATGGCGCCTGGCAGGGCCGTGACCATATCGTCCGAGTTGATACCCAGACACCCGGCCACCAGCGCGCCCCTCATGAGCATCCCTCAAGCTATGCTACCGAATGTGCGATTGACGAGCTCGCCGAGGTTATCGGAATGGATCCCGTCGAGCTCCGCATCCGCAATGATGCGCAAAACGACCTGATCACTGGCAAACCATTTTCGTCCCGCCATCTTGTGGACTGTCTGAGACGCGGGGCTGAATTGATCGACTGGGGCCGACGAGCCCGTGAAGCAGGCTCTTTAGTGGCAGAGAATGGCGATCGGATCGGGTTCGGTGTTGCCTGTGGAAGCTACAAAGGATCGATGACGGCGGCCGTCACGACACTTCGTCTCTCGGCAAGCGGACGATGTGAGATCTCGACGTCCGGCCATGAGATGGGACAGGGCATCCGTAGCGTCATCGCCGCGGAGCTAATCGAAATTCTCGGTCTGGATCCATCCAAGCTCGATATCCGCATCGGAGATACTGGACATGCGCCGCAGCATATAACGGCGGGCTCATGGGGGACAGGAAGCGTTGCGCCGGCAGCGCGAAGCGCCGCCATGAAACTTCGCGAAGAGCTTAGCGTTCTAACCGGCGCGCCATTGTCCGAAGAACCGGTCCATGTCCAGCTTGCCCGGACCCGCCGCCCCTTTTTGGAGGTCACGGTCAACACGATCCCGCTCGGCAAGGACGCACAGGTGATCGAACAATTGCGCAGAGGCATTCCTTCCACCACGGGCCCGGAGTATCCGGAGTTTATGGCCTTCAGCTGGATCGCCCATTTTGCCGAAGTTCACGTTGAGACGTCGACCGGGCGTGTACGCGTCAAACGCGTCGTTAGCGTTGCCGACTGCGGTCGGGTCATGAACCGGCGCACGGCCGAAAGCCAGGTCAGGGGCGGTGTGGTCTGGGGTATTGGCGCGGCTTTGCGCGAGGCGGGTGAAACAGACCCCCGCTTCGGCGGTGTGCTCAATAACGATCTCGCCGAATATGTCGTACCGGTCAACGCCGACATAGGCGCGATCGATGTCGATTTCATCGATCGTCCGGACTTCAAGCTCAATCCGTCAGGCGTGAAGGGTCTGGGAGAAGTCGCCATGGTCGGAGCGGCCGCAGCCGTCGTCAATGCCGTCTACAACGCCACCGGCAGACGGGTGCGGCATCTACCCATCAGGATTGAAGACCTGCTTTAAGGCAGGTCTTAACGGCAAGGCACGGAAGAAGGAGAAAGGGCACACGATGCCCTTTCCGATGCGCAGTCAAGCGTGGGAAGAGATGCACGACCTTACAGATTTCGGAACGCGCGCCTATCTCATCCCTCATCGACTAATGGTGCGGATTGGCTGCAGTACCGCCTCTTCCAGGGCCGACATCCGGATTGGATCGGCAACGGCGTAGGCGGGGTCAGCGATCATCTCGACGAAGGCTGCCCGTTTTGGGTAGCGTACCAGCGCCACCGCGTCCCAGGATTGACCGGGTTCGGCGCAGAGCGCGGTCGCGCCATCACCGGTGAACACGATTTCCGCGCCGTACCGGGCGACGATCGGGCCGGCCATGGCGAGGTAGTCGAGATATCGCTGGCGCCCTCCGTCTTTCTTGAACCGAAGCAAGTTGAGCATCACGACGGGCTGTTCGTCATCTTCGGCAAGAAACCGGTCAATATCAGCGGCGGTGACTTTGATCATGATAAATCTCCAGCGAAAGGGGCCTAAGCCTCGTAATCGTCCTCAAGATTATGCTATCGCTGCTACACGCTCCATAATGGAAGCCCCGGAATACTTTATCTGAAGCCCTAGAATGGATCCTTTCCTCGATCTTATCGGACTGCTGCGGCCGCGCGCTGCGCTTCTGGGTCGCGGGATCGACGCCGCCGGCGACTGGGGCCTGAGCTTTCCAGCGCTGGGAGACCTGTTGTTTTTCTGGATCGAAGACGGCGCTTGCCAATTGATACGACCTGATTGTGATCCGGTGTCGCTGGAAAAAGGCGACTTTGTGTTGCTGCGGACAGCGGTTTCCTTCACGCTGACCTCCAGTCAGGAAGTAGAACCGTTGGACAGCGTCATGGCGGTGGCCGCCAAACATGAGGGGCGGTTGAAGCTGGGCTCCGGTCAGGAAAGACCCATCTCGCTTCACATGGGGAAATTTCTGTTCTCGAGAGCCAACCAGGATCTCCTGACAGGGCTTCTCCCGTCCATCGTTCAGATTCCCTCTCGTTCGCCTAAACTCGACCGGCTTCACAATCTGCTCACTCTGATGGAATCCGAAGGCCGCGATCCTGGACCGGCCAGCGAGTTCATAATCATTCGGCTTGTCGAGCTGGCGCTGGTCGAAATTCTCAGGATGTCTACATCAAACCTTCGCCAACAATCTATTGATCCCTTGAGCAGCGGTCTACTCGCCGGCCTTCGAGATCCGGTCACGACCAAAGCAATTCGTGCCATGCACGAAAACGTCAGCCACGAATGGACTGTCGAGTCTCTGGCGAGGCTTTGCGGTGTCTCGCGGTCCGCCTTTGCCACACGCTTTCGAGCCGTCGTCGGGATCGGTCCGATCGCGTATCTTTTGCGGTGGCGCATGGCGCTGGCCAAAAAAGCGCTTAAGTCCGGCACGACAAGAATCGAGGAGATCGCCTTTTCAATTGGCTATAAGTCAGCAAGTGCATTCAGCACCGCCTTCACTCACGCCGTCGGCTGCTCGCCAAGCCGTTTCGCGGAAAGAGCCACCCGCTCCGAGGAAGGGAGCAGTCGCGGAACCGTTAACGTCTTGCGTTGCCTTTAGTCTTGTTTTCCATGCGATGATCGATGCCGCTAGTGATAGTGTCCCAGCCGGCTAGCGCAATTTCCGCCACAGCATGCAGCTCGGCGCGATCGGCTCCGTCGCGGGCGCGAATTGCCATGCCGCTTTGAACCGTTTGCACGAACCTCGCCAGTTTGGTCGTGTCCGCCGTCGCCCTTAGATCACCGTCGTTCTTCGCTCGATCGAAGCGCGCTTTCAGAATATCGAAACCGCCTGCACGCGTCTCTCGCATGAGTTCGCCCAGCTCGGAGTGTCCTTCGCTGCCAACGGTAGCGAGCGTTGCCATGCAGCCATGCGGAAGATCGAGATCTCCACCGGTCATGGCGGTCGCGGAATCCTGGAGGAATGCGAGAGCTGCCTCTCTCGCACTCGAAGCAGCCCTAAAGCGGGTCCAGACCAACCCTTCGTAGGTCGTGTAATAATACTTGAGCGCTTCCGCATAGAGCGCATCCTTCGAACTGAAAGCCGCATAAAGGCTCTTCGTTCCGATCCCCATTGCCTCCGTCAGGTCGGCGATTGAGGTCGCCTCGTATCCCTTGATCCAGAATAACCGGGTTGCCGTGGCAAGTGCAGCCTGACGGTCGAACTCCCGCGGCCGGCCTCGTGAGGGGCGGGCTGACTGTGAGCTGGCTGGCGGTATCGAAACATCATTTTGCATTGACCACTGCATAAATCAGTTGACGACAGATTGCAATGCCTTTACCGATTTGTGCATCGATCACTGCATAAAAGGAAAAATCATGGATCTGCATGGGAAACGCGCGCTTGTGAATGGCGGTTCGAGGGGAATAGGGGCGGCGATTGCGACCGCCCTTGCCGAGAGGGGGGCCGACGTTGCATTCACCTATCACCGCTCGGCGGAACGGGCTGCATCAGTTGTCAAGACGATCGAGCAGAAAGGCCGGCGCGGGCTGGCCATACAGGCCGACAGTGCCGACCCGGGCGCCATCAATCGCGCCGTCGACCAGACGGTCGGTACGCTCGGAGGGCTCGATATTCTCGTCAACAGCGCGGGTATTGGAACCGCCGGCATGAGCGCGGATCTGGCACTCGCCGACTTGCAGGCCATGCTTGATGTGAACGTTCGTGCGCCCTTCCTCTTTGCTAAGGCAGCAATTCCTCATCTCTCATCGGGGGGCCGGATCATCTCTATCGGCTCTTCGCTCGCAGAGCGTGTGCCTTTTCCGGGTGTGACAGCATACGCGATGTCGAAATCGGCGCTTCTGTCGTTTACGCGCGGCCTCTCGCGCGAATTGGGGCCTCAAGGTATTACCGTCAATCTTGTTCTTCCTGGTTCCACAGACACTGAAATGAACCCTGCCAACGGCGAGAATGCTGACTACCAGCGGAGCCTCACATCGCTTGGACGATTTGGCGAGCCCGCAGAAGTTGCGAGCGCAGTCGCTTTCCTGGCTGGTCCCGCCGCAAGTTTGATAACGGGCGCGGTTCTCAACGTGGACGCCGGGTTCAACGCCTGATCCGGTTGAGAAGAAGACACAGGGTCGAAGGAGAAAGTAGCCTCCGGCCCCTCAATCGAAGGGACCGGCGCGGCTCTTAATTGCGTAGGAAGGTACGCGCTGGCTATCAATGCCGCGATCGCAGCGATCCTATTTCAATCCGGCATCGTCGATAGAGCGAACGAAGGACATTGCAGGCTTCTGCTCCTTTCTTTCGCGGCTAAGTTCACAGGCGGTTTGGATCGGACGAGCGGGGCCGGCTTCGGCAGAGCATTAGGCAAATTTTTCGGGAGATTAGGCATGGTTTTTCAGGCCGATCCCGTGTCAACGTCCTGTAAAAACTTTGTCGGATCTGGAGCCACTCCCGTCAAAGCCCTTGTTTTATATCGGCCTTCGCCGAAGGCTTCTCGTCAGGAGGTAATGATGACGCGGTATTGGTCGGATGCTCGGCAGGTCAATGTCTCCGATGACCTGGAGCGGCAACAAGCTATCGGACGGTTCCATGATCAATAAGGTTCTTAAGCGTTTATTGAGCATTGGATCCCACAAGTGTGTTGAGTTGAGAGGAAAGGGTCGCGCCGAGATAAACGGAAGCGTAATGGGAACCGGAACCATCGTCGTAGGTGAAGGGTGGAAGGGCCTCATCGCTGAGCCGACACAGCTTGTAATCAAAGGGAACGGTCAACTCATTCTAAATGGCCAGTTTACCCTTCATTCGGGCGGCACGATCGGCATACAAAGTGGCGCCAAACTCACGCTCGGGAGCGGGTTCGCCAATCGCCATTCGTGGATCTCATGTGGCTCCGAAATCACCATGGGTGACGAGGTTTTCATCGCCGACCAGGTGATCATCCGCGACTGGGATGGTCATACTATGGTTGGCAGGCCGGATAAGGCGCCCATCAGGATCGGCAACCATGTCTGGATCGGAATGCGAGCCGTTATTCTCAAGGGTGTGACGATTGGCGACGGAGCCGTTGTTGCGGCTGGTGCCATTGTCACGAAGGATGTTCCTCCCGGCGCTGTGGTCGCCGGCAACCCGGCCAAAGTCGTTAAAGAGGGCGTTCAGTGGGTTGCCTGATCGCGTCGTTCCCCCACAGTACAGTTAACAAGGGCAGCCAATGAAGGCCGCAGTTTACCAATCCCCGTCACTCCCGAAGTCCTGCGCTAAATCGACGTTGCGCCAGAAAAGGCTACAATGGATCAGTTCGGCTTCTTGACCAAAACCATTGCTCGCCACTGCCCGGAAGATGGCGCCTATGCATCTGATATTCCCGGCGTGACGCTAATCCGGTCTTCAATGCCGACCACGCCAATGCCAGCACTTTACGAGCCCACGCTCTGCCTCGTTGCTCAAGGCCAAAAGCGTGCAGTACTCGGCGATGCGGCCTTTACATACGATCCATCGACCTACCTGATTGCATCGGTCGAGTTGCCGGTGATGGCATCAGTTATCGATGCAGTTCCGGAACGGCCTTATCTTTGCTTACAGTTGCATTTGGACACTTTTACCATAGCTAAACTCGCGATGCGCTTCCCGGCTTCGAGCGTAGAGCCCGCCAGACCATTCACCGGACTTGCAGTTTGCCGCACCACCCCAGCGGTAGTCGATGCCGCACTTCGTCTCGTGGGTCTGCTCGACACCCCGGAAGACATCGACGCGCTCGCGCCTTCTACCATGCGCGAAATCTTCTATCGGCTATTGGGCGCTGAGAGCGGCGCAATTCTTCGGCAGATGGCCCGCGCGGACAGTCGCCTGAATCAGATTGCTCGAGTGATCTCGTGGATTCGGACGCATTTTCGTGAGAATTTCTCAATTGAGCAGGCCGCGGCGGAGATCGCCGGAATAAGCCGGTCGACTTTCCACGCGCATTTCAAAGCGGTCACGGCCATGAGCCCGCTTGAATTCCGCACTCAGCTCAGGATGCAGGAGGCACAGCGCCTGATGGTCAGCAACAAGATGGACGCGACCAGCGCGGGCTTTAAAGTCGGTTATGGCAGCCCATCGCAATTCAGTCGCGACTACGTGCGCATCTTTGGGCTTCCACCGGCGCGTCACGCCCGCCGACTGCGGAACTCCGCCTGAGGTGCTCTGCCTTTAGGACGCTCTGTGCGTTTCGGCGTGGAATATTGGACCCATCTCAATCGGTGGCCGGGTCACGCAGTTCCCTGGCCGCCCATTAAAGGCAAACAATTTCGTCAAGTTTTCGCAAAACCCTCTCTGGAGAGCAACCATGTCCACCAACCCTATTGATATCGCCATCACTTTCTTCGGTCACTGGAGTGCAAATCGCATTGAGGACGCCCTTGCGATGCTGTCGGACGACGTCCTCTATGACAACGTGCCGCTGCCCGACATCATAGGGAGAGACAACGTTCGCAAATTCCATGAGGACTTCGGAGTTGGAACCGCCTTCAGGGTAGACTGGGCTGTGACCAACATCGCGGCATCGGGGAATGTTGTTCTCAACGAGCGGATCGATGTGTTCACCCATGAACGTGGCGCGACGATCACATTGCCGGTCATGGGTACGATCACCGTGGAGAATGGGGAAATCACTGTCTGGCGCGACTATTTCGATCTGGCCGACTTCGAGAGGCAGGTCTCACTTCTCAAAAGATAGCCAGTTCGCAAGCCCGCCGCCGCGGAGCCGCGGCGGCGCTGTTCTCGCCGGCATGCCGCGCTCGAAGCCAAGGTGCTTTGTTGACCGACGGAGCCGTACCTGGCTTCCCGGCCCTCGCCCCGGCAGATCCGTGGCTCCTGTAACAGGGATATTGATAGAAATGACCCGGGGTTTCTGGGAACTCGCCGCGCTAGAGCGGTTTCCTTTCACTCTAAGCGGAGAACAATCATGATCTCACCCTACACGATCAACATCCCTGACGAACGGCTCGCCACGATCAGAGCCAAGGTCGAGGCTTATGACTGGAGCCAGCTACCGGATGCGGGAGGCTGGTCGGCTGGGGTCGGGGTTGATGACCTAAAGAGGCTAACCGCTTACTGGCGGGACAGCTATAACTGGCGTGCGGTCGAACGGCGACTTAACGCACTTCCCAACTTCATGGCCGACGTGGAAGGCGAGCACATCCACTTCGTTCATGTGAAAGGCGACGGCTCCAAACCGCCCGTCCTGCTTCTCCACGGCTGGCCAGGCTCGTATCTCGAGTTCGAGCGGCTCTTGGAACCGCTCGCAGCGGACGGGCACGATGTTGTCGTTCCTTCGCTTCCTGGCTTCGCGTTCTCAACCCCGATCACGGGCCCGATCGGCCCGCGGCGGGCTGCTGCGCTCGTGCATGGGCTGATGATCCAACTGTTCGGCGACGCGCGGTATTTCATTCAAGGGGGCGATTGGGGCCACGCCCTCGCGGTCTGGGCAGCGCATGATCGACCGGACGCTCTGCTCGGCATCCATATCAACATGATGACCGTTCGTGCGGAGGATGCCGCTCCGACGACCGACCAGGAGAAGTCCTTCGCCGCCAAGCGGGCCGCGATCGCCGATCAGGAGAGCGCCTACTTTCACGAGCAGGCGACCCGTCCGCAGACGCTTGGCGTCGCAATGGCCGACAGCCCGATCGGAGCAGCGGGCTGGATACTCGAAAAGTTCGGCAAGTGGTCCGATCTTCCGACAACCGCCGACGGCGACCCGGACATCTGGAGCAAGTTTTCGGAGGAGGAACTCCTCACCAACATCATGCTCTACATCGCATCCACATCGTTCGTGACTGCAACCTGGATCTACTACGGCAGCCGGCTTGAGGGGTCGCGGATGCTTCTGGCCGGCACCCGCATCCAGGTGCCGACCGGTTTTGCGGCCTTCCCCGATCCGGTGTTCTTGCCGCCGCCGCGCTCGCTCGCGGAGAAGACCTACAATATCGTGCATTGGACCGACATGCCGCGGGGCGGGCATTTTGCCGCGCTGGAAGAGCCGGAACTGATGCTGGCCGACCTGCGCGCCTTTATCGCGACGGTGTCGGGAGCGCGCGCCTGAAGGTGAAAGTAGCTCCCCCCTCAATCGGGCGGTATTCGGCCTGGCTCTTGGTCCCGGCCAGGACGTTAGGCGCCCCCACACACAATACAGTTAACAAGGAAAGCCAATGAAAGCCGCAGTTTACCAATCACCCGGCGCTCCTGAAGTCCTGCGCTACATCGACGTTGCGGATCCGACTTGCTCCACGGACGGTGTCTTGATCAAGATCGAGGCAGTCTCCATCGAGGGGGGAGATCTCATCAACAGGGCCTCGTCGCCTCCGCCCGATCCAGGCGGGATCGTCGGATACGCAGCCGCAGGCGAAGTCATCGCTGTCGGCTCTGATGTGCGTGATCGTTTCGTCGGACAGAAAGTTACGTCGTTCGACATGCACGGGTCGCATGCGGCGCTGCGCGCGGTCGCTGCGAGCAGAACCTGGGTCATACCTGACGGTTTGAGCGTGGATGCTGCAGCCGCATTGCCCATCTCCTTCGGTACTGCACACCATTGTCTATTCCCGCGCGGACAGTTAGCCGAACGCGAAACTGTGTTCGTCCAGGGCGGCGCGGGCGGCGTGGGCGCGGCTGCTATTCAACTGGCGAGCAGGAACGGGGCAGAGGTGATCGCAACCGTTTCCGGAGGAGAGCGGATTGCAAAATTGAAGGATATCGGCCTGACCCATGCGATTGACCATCGTCAGACCAACGTCCACGATACGCTTATGCACCTAACGGATAGTCGGGGTGTTGACCTTGTCATTGATCCTATAGGCTCGACTTTACGGACCTCGCTCTCGGTATTGCGGCCGGGCGGACGCCTCGTGTTTGTCGGAAATGCTGGACGTTCATCTCTTGAAGTCGATCTGTGGCCAGCTTTGCAAGCAAACCAGACTCTGATCGGTGTTTTCATGGGAACGGAGCTCGACAAGCCAGACGTTCACGCATCCGTCGCCCACATGCTGAAGAGAGCCGCAGCAGGTGAACTTGAGGTGCTTATCGATCGTACGTTCTCTCTTGCAAATGTGGCGGACGCACATGCCTATGCCGAGAACAACTCGGTCCTCGGGCGGGTGATCCTTCGCCCTTAAAGAGGCCGACACAGCGAAACCACGCTGCGCGGCTGTTGTAACCAACGGACATGCACATTCCGTGACGTTATTTGAAGGCCCGATCAGCCCAGAGCAAGCCAGCAGTGCGATAACCAGAGAGCAGAACATCCAAAGGAATCAATCAAATGCTTGTTTCGGGTAACTCACGGGTCCCTCTGCTGTTACAGTCATCCTCCCGGTCTCCGGAACAAGACACGATCCGGGAAGCGCACGAAGGAAAAGCGAGTGGGAACGTCCTCACTGTCTCTCTTGATTCGCGGCACAGTTCGAAGCTCGCGGAAGCCCTCTGGTCTATGGAGAGCAACGACGTTGTATTGGACCAAAAGCCCAATCGCACCGCTGTGAGCAAGGACCAGAAACCCGATGCTGCGGACGAGTTCCTCAAAGTGTCCAACATGACGCCAGCTGAGCGTGTCCGTTATTTCTTCCTGAAAGATCGCGAGCTTAATGAAGACAAGCTGGCCGCGATGAGCCAGAAGGATCGAGACGCGATCGAACAACAAATCAAAGACCTTATCCTTCAACAACTCGGATTGGAAAACGAGGACGGCAAGCCCGACGATGCTCCCCAGCCCGCGCCAGAGGGCGATCCGGTACCCGTGGATGCGACGCGATAAGGCCTGGTCAGGTTGAGTCGCAGCAGGGCGATTACCGAAGGTTCGAGACCTGAATGCAGCGCTGGACATGGGTGGTCGATAGTAAGTCCGCTATCGTGACCAGCCGAATTGAGCTCTT
Organism: Rhizobium sp. NFACC06-2; assembly: GCF_900101425.1. Lineage (NCBI taxonomy): Bacteria > Pseudomonadati > Pseudomonadota > Alphaproteobacteria > Hyphomicrobiales > Rhizobiaceae > Rhizobium > Rhizobium sp. NFACC06-2. Next base: position 47,130 of record NZ_FMVA01000013.1, read on the forward strand.
CGGCCGGGTTGCTCGATCGAGAAAGGCACCTTCCTCAGATCACGAAATCGAACCGTCCAAACTTTCCGTCACGGGTTTGCTTGATCTTCAGGAGGAGTGCCTCGTCGAACAACCGGTCCCCGGCATTCCTGGCCTCTCCGGGAAAATAGAGCTGCGTGGTCAGGAGGCGTCCTCCCGGGCGCTGGACTTTGAAATGAAAATGGCGTGTTCGGCCGGGATAAAGCGCCGGTGTGATGGTGTTGAACCACCAGCGTCCTTGAGCGTCGGTGAACTGGTGTCCGCGCAGGCGAAAGCCCACGCTGTCATAGTCGCCTTTCTCATCGGCGTGCCAGATCTCGATGAGACTACCGGCTAGAGGCCGACAGCGTTTGTCGAAGACGAATCCCGCGACGGTGATCCGCTCGCCATTGGGCGCGTCGGGATATAGATCCCGCTCGAGCGGCGAGTTCGGCCTGAAAAAGGGACCCGCTTCCCGTTCGATGGTCAGTTCCTCTTCATCGTCACATGCTGGCGTCAGCGGCAGTTCGGGAGCGGCTTGCGCAAACGCCCTCGTTCTCGCCACGTCGATAAGGGGCAGCGTCAGAAAGGCCGTCAGAAGCGAACGTCTGGTGGAAGGCAAGGCGGATCTCCCAGTGAATGTTCCATCGTGATGGCGGGTTAACTGACGCGCCGTTACCGCAGGCGCTGTGCGGCATTCGCCTGTGCTTCCCGGATCAGGCCGGAATACATCTTTTCTTTGCCCGGGTACCACGGCATCGTCCCGATGGAGCCGAAGCCAGGAATGGTTTCCATATGCGCAACCATGCGGGCGCGCATGCGCTCGTCCGGAAGTGGGCCTGTCATCGCCTGGACATTGTCGCTCATGTGATCGGGGTTGGACGTGCCGCAGAGCACGGTACTGACGGCGGGATGCGCAATAACCCATTTCAGGAAGAACTGCGCCCAACTCGTCGCGCCGAACTCTTGCGCAAAGGCGGGGAGCGGCTGCCCCTCGACGACCTTCATCAGACGGGCCTTTTCGAGCGGCAGATTGATCAGGACACCGACACCCTTGTCAGCGGCGGCTGGAAGGAGGCGTCGCTCCGCATCGCGATTGAAGATCGAGTAGTTCGTCTGAATGAAATCGACATCGTCGCGTTGAACAATCGCCAGCAGCTGGTCCTGTGCCGCCGACTCGTGATGGGTCACGCCGACATTCCGTATAAGACCTTCCTTCTTCCATGCCTTCATCAGCGGAATAACGACCGGCGCATTGGTGATGCTGTGGCATTGCATCAGGTTGATCGTGTCACGCCATGTCCGCATGCGTGACTGCCGAAAGCTTTCAACGGCATGGCTTTCGTCTCCGAGATATTCTCCCGTCGACCATACCTTGTTGGCAAGGAATATCTCGTCGGATCGTTCAAATTCTCCCATGAACTGGCCGACGCTGACTTCCGCCGACCCGTAGAGCGGCGATGTGTCGACCACGCGACCGCCTGCGGCAACGTAGCGTTCGAAGACCTGTCGCAGGGCATCGCGGCGATCCCCGGGCTTTAGATCAAATGTCAGAAAGGTGCCGAGACCGAGGGCTGTGACCCGTTCCCCGGTGCGAGGCAAGGTCCGGGTCAGCACCGCCGGGTTCGAGGCAGATGCGGCCGACGACACGCTCGTGCCTTGAGCCTGCGCGGTAGTGCTGCTAGCGAGTGCAAGTCCGGTTGCCGCCGCACCCACCGTGCCGAGAAAGCCGCGACGATTGATCTTTGACTGATCCATGGGAGATTTCCTGCTCGATTGTTGTTGACGTCAAAACTGCCAGTTGGCGGGGACCCAGGCATAGCCGCCATCGGTCTTCAGCATCCGGCCAAGACCGGGGAAAGGATAATGAAAGCCAAGAACCGGCATGCGCTCGGCCGCTGCCCGGTCAAAGATGCGCCGGCGGGAGGAAAGGGCGGTTTCCTTGTCGCGGTCCGGGCCTGGGAGCCATGGCTTGTCGACGTTGACGACAGGGTGATAGGCAAGGTCTGCCGTCAGCAGCAACTGGTCGTTCCCGGAATGGACGAGGAAAGTCGCCATGCCTGGCGTGTGGCCGGCTGCAACGATTGTCGTCAGGCCAGGGACAATCTCGGCGCCGGCTTCATAGAGTTCGACATCATTCGTGAACGGCTGAAGGCTGTTCTTGATGTTTGCTGCAAAGCGTTGGCGGAACTCCTCAGGCACCGGCATGTAGGAGAGATCGGGGTCAGTACGAACGAAGAAATCCCAGTCCGCCTTCGGGACGAAGACAATGGCACGGGGGAAGGCCTTGCCACCGTCTGCAGTTCTTAAGTTGCCGACATGGTCGGGGTGGGTGTGCGAGATGACGATGGCGTCGATGTCCGCGGCCCCAAGACCGATTGCCGCGAGGTTATCGAAGATTCGGCCCCCATTCGGGCCCATGGTCTTGCCCGCGCCGGCCTCGATCAGAATCCGCCGGCCGCCGGTTTCGATCAGCAGCGTGTTGAGATTGAGCGTCATGTGGTCGGTCGGCAAGAATGCTTGGCGCAGCACCTCCTGAAGCTCGGCCTCCGGGGCGTCGCCCGCATAGACGCGAGGCGGGCCACCAATTACGCCGTCGCTCAACACAGTGGCGCTGATCTCTCCAACGCGGAAGCGATAATGCCCCACATTGCCAGCCATCGGGGCCGCAGCCTGGGCATTGGCTAGACCGGAGCCGCTCAGACTTGGGATTAGCATGCTTGATGCCCCCGCGACAGCGGAGAGCATGATGGCGCGTCGGTTGAGAGTGAAAGCCTTCATCGGTCTTCTTCCCTTGTTCTTGATCGGGCGCGCTGCGTCGCCTCTTCTTTGCTCGAACATAGGCAACGAGAGGAGTTCGGCAGAACGCAACACTTGAGTTCGACCGATAATGACATGTGACTATTGTTCTGATAACCTGCGTTAAAATGATCAGCTTGATTAGAAAAACTGCGCAATGGATCCTATTCGTTTAGACAGCTTTGACGTTTTCGTTGCCATCGTGCGCTGTGGTGGTTTCCGCGCTGCTGCCCTAGAGCGCGGCGTTTCGTCGTCGGCTTTGAGCCAAACGATGAATACCCTAGAGGAAACCCTTGGGATCCGACTCCTTAATCGAACGACGCGGAGCGTCTTCCCTACAGAGGCTGGTCAACGCCTCCTCGAACGCTTGGCACCGGCCTTGAGCGACATCAGGCTCGCGATCGCAGAGGTCGACGAGTTGCGTGATAGTCCATCCGGAACTCTCAGGATCAACGCGCCGGCACCAGCCGTCGACCATTTTCTCTGCCCTCTCGTATTGGACTTTATGGATGCCTATCGGGAGGTGAAGATCGAGATCATCAGCGATGCGGCCGTCATCGATATCGTGGAACAGGGTTTCGATGCCGGCGTCAGGTTCGGTAAGCAGCTGGCGCAGGACATGATTGCGCTTCCGCTTGGACCCGCACTTCGTTATGCAATCGTCGCTTCACCCGACTACATCGCGAGCAGCGGGCAGCCGCAAACGCCCCACGAACTCATCAATCACGAGTGTGTGCGGCGTCGTTTCCCAGGGGGCACGTTGGTCACTTGGCGGTTCAAAGAGCGCGGCGAAGATATCGAAGTTACGCCTACGGGCCGCCTGACCGTCAGCTCTGCTCACAACGAACTGCAGGCTGCATTGGCGGGCAAGGGAATAGCCCATGTCTTTGATGACTACGCCAAACCATATGTTCAAATCGGGCGGCTGGTGGAGCTTCTGGCGGACTGGAGCCCCACCCTGCCACACTGGTTTCTATACTACCCTAGCCGCCGTCTTCCGAGCGCGGCAATGCGGGCGTTTCTCGATTATATGAGGAGTTACGACTGGCAGCCCAACGACATATAGTCGTTAGCGTCAGGCCCTTGCGCGCCTCATTTGACGCGCTGCCATTCGATCCTTATTTCGGTCCCTTCCGGCCTACGGAACTGTTCAGTCATGCGGTCACCGGTCACGACAAGCGTGAGGTCATCGCGCGTTCGCACGCTGCCGACCCAGTTCGGAAAAGTCGCGCCTTCAACACGGTTTCCGCTGAATTCGCCTTTCTCATCGACGGTGTAGGTTCCGAAAAACCCGATACTGCGCGACATGGCCATGCGGTTTTCATCGTCCGTACCCTCTCCGCGAGCATTGGAGGCAAACCTCGGGACGTCGGCGTCGGTCAGAACTTCCACGAAATGCATGTCGGGAGTGAAGACCAGAAGACCGTTGGGCTTCTCTCCATAAGCGGCAATATTTTGCCCGCCGGGATCGATCGTCGCCGACATCATGCGCCAGGTTCCGACAATCTGATTTTCTGTAGCGGTCTGCGCGAAAGCGGAAGATGAGATGCTAAAGGCGAGAGCCAATACAGCTGATCGGATAAACATGTTGTTTCCTTTCCTGTTCACGAGGTCTTTGTTCGCAGAGATGTCGCAGTTCACAGGTCCTGCCGATCGGCGGAATTCGCCACTTCCTGCTGCACCTCAAGGGCAGATAGGCGTGCGGAAAGCGCCATTGAGATCGACGAATAGGCGGTGCTGCCCAGCGCGAGCCGCAATGGTGGCGTCTCGCTCCCGGCGGCCGACAGGATTGCGCTCACGGTGCGCGCCGCATCTCCCTTAATCTCGAAGCTGCCCTCGGTGATTGCCCGGCGAACGGCGCCGGCCGGGGTTTCATCGTAGGCATCCATCGGTGTCGCGTGGACAAGATTGGCCGCGAAATTCGTGCCGGTCGGTCCCGGCTCGGCGATAATGAAGTCGATGCCGAAGGGAGCCACTTCCTGTGCGACCGCTTCGACGAAACCCTCAATGCCCCATTTAGTCGCGTGATAGAGGCTGAAGCCTGGATAGGCGATCTGCCCTCCTTCGGACGACACCTGGACGATGCGTCCGCCGCCTTGCTTCCGAAGAAAAGGCAATGCTGCACGGATCAGATGGATCGACCCGGTAAGGTTGGTGGCGACCTGCCGGTCGATCTCTTCATTCGTGAGCTCTTCCGCAGCACCGAACAGACCATAGCCGGCATTGCTGACAACCACGTCTATCCGGCCATGACGCTCGAAGGCGCCTTCGACGGCAGACGTAATGCTCTGCGGCTCGACCAGATCAAGTGGAACGATATCCAGCCATTCGTGGTATTCCTGCTCAAGTTGCGTCAGCGTTCCTGGGCGGCGGACCGTTGCGATCACGGTGTTCCCCTGGGCGAGCAACCGTTGCGTCATCTCGAGACCAAGCCCGGAAGAAGCGCCAGTGATGAACCATGTCTTTGTCATGTAATTTCCCTCATTGTTCATCTGCGAATGTAGATCTCGACGATTGGTGCTATAAGATCTTCAATTTGAGATGACGTGGTGAGGATAATTCACGAATGGTACGCCCCAGCCTGAACGATCTTGCCGCCTTTGCCGCGGTTGCCAGTCACCAGAGCTTCCGCAGAGCGGCCGACATCATGGGTGTCTCGCGCTCCGCCCTCAGTCACACGATCATCGGATTGGAAGCAAAACTGGATGTCCGCCTCTTCAACCGAACGACACGCAGCGTATCGCTGACGCAGGCCGGTGCACGCCTGTTCGCGCGGCTCGATCCGGTTCTTCAGGATCTCGATCAGGCGCTCGATACGCTTTCGGAAGAGCGCGGCACCCCCAGCGGCACACTGCGGATCAATGCCAACAAGAGCGGCGCCCGCATTCTGCTTGCAGACGTCGTTCCGCGCTTTCTGGATCTCTATCCCGATGTCGAGCTCGACCTGGTTTCGGAAGGCCGGCTTGTCGATATCGTGGAACAGGGTTTTGACGCGGGGGTACGTCTACTGGAGGCCGTCCCGAAAGACATGGTCGCGGTGAAGTTCGGTGGTGACGTCCGTTTCATCGCCGTGGCGGCACCGTCCTATCTCGACGGCAGAGCAATGCCGAACACACCAGACGACCTGAATGCGCACTGCTGTATCCGACAGCGCCTGCCGAGCGGAAAGCGCTATCGCTGGGAGTTTTCCAGACACGGCGCCGAGGTCGCGATCGACGTGCCGGGAAACCTCACCCTTGATGACAGCGATCTTCTCGTGCAGGCGGCGGCAGAGGGCCGGGGCATTGCCTATGTGCCGGAGTACTTTGCCCGGCCGTTTCTGGAGTCCGGGCAGCTGGTGACCGTCCTTGACGAGTGGTGCCCACCGACACCGGGGCTGGCGCTCTATTATCCGCGCAGTCGCCACCTGCCGTCACCGTTGCGGGCCTTCATCGACCGCCTGAGAGAGGTAGACAGATCACGATGAGGGCGCCGATGAACGGCGTCCCTGTCAGATGAATTCAGGCAGACCTGCTGCACCCATCGCTCTGAACCGTACCGCATCGCGGAGGAGCGCCGGTATGTCAGGGCGTCGCTGGCTTGCGACGCAAGATCATGCCGCCATGATGCAATGTGTTGGCGTCGACGAAATCGCCGTCGGCCGTGAAACCCGTGTCGTCCCAGTACTCGATATGCGTCCCGTCGACCTCGTAGCGGCCCTGATAGGCTCGTTCGCGCTGGCCGCGGGCCTCGACGTACCGTCCGTTCGGCAGGAGTTCATGGCGAACACGGTTGTCGTCGGTAACCCACATGCCAGCGTATGGATGGCTCGGCTGCAAATTGTTCTCCTGTGCTTCTACGGGTTGAATCGAAAGGGTGGCCGCCGTGATGAGTGTTGCAAATGCCTGTCGCATGGTCTGACTCCATTAATTGTTGCTGTTCTCGGTTTCGAGACGATAGCGCATAGTTGCGTAGATGTCGGTTCGGCAGACGTCCTGGTCTGCCGAACCGTAGGCGTCGGTCACTCGGACCGTGGAGCGTTGTTGTCGACGACCTGCTGATAGGCAACGAGGTCCAGAAAGGCCTCCGCGTTGACGACGAGGCCATCCTTCATCTCGAATATCCAGACAAACTGGTTGCGATAAGGAGCACCTGAGGTCGTGGTCGCTGTTCCGTCGAAGCGGATGATGATGGTGTCGCCGTCGGCAAAGATGTTGTGCACCTCGGGCTTGATCGGCGTCGCGAGCCGGCTGGTCAGGGGACGCGAGGCTTTCTCGAGGAAGTCCTTCTGGTTGCGATAGGTGCCGGCGACCGGCCCTGAACCATGGATAGTCCAGACGACGTCTGGAGCGAGGAGTTCTGCGAAGACATACGTACCCCCACGCCATTTTTCGAACGCGGTTTCGACAATTGCCTTGTTCCGTTGCTCGATGGCGGCGCTGTCCGTAGCCTGCACCTGCGTTGCCGCGGTATTGGCGATGGCTGCACCCGGTAGGGCGAGTGACAGCAATCCCAATGCGATCAGAGCTGTTCGGCTTGCGCCGGCAACCCGCTGGCGTGTCGGAAGAATGGTCATGGTATCGATCCTTTCCTGTTGCTGAGGGCTTGTTCGGGCTTATAGACCGGCATGAAGATCGTGCACCGTCGACAGCCTCGTGTCGTCTCCGCGGTCAGTCGCGGCGTTCGACCACGGCGCCACCGAAGATCAGTTGTTGGACAAGGGGGCGCTGCGTGAAGCGGGCGGGAAAGACGGGACTCGGTGCGCTGATCCGGTCCAGTCGCTCCAGTTGTTTCGGTGCAAGGACCAGATCCAGCGCTTCGAGATTGTCTTCGGCCTGGGCGAGCGTGCGGGCGCCGATGATGGGAGAGACGACGCGCGGATTGGCCAGCATCCAGGCCAGCGCCACGCGCGACGGCGTCGAGTTCACTTCCTCAGCGACGGCTCGAACCTCGTCCGCGATCTCGATCGCACGTCGGTTCAGGTGACCAGAGGACGCTATGACACCCTTTCGGTTGGCAGACACGGTCGCCTCTTGCGAGTCCTCCACATCGGCAAGGGAATATTTGCCGGTGAGAACGCCGCCGCCGAGCGGCGACCATGGAAGAACCCCAAGGCCAAGAGCTTCGGCCGCCGGCAAAAGCTCGTGCTCCACGGTCCTCTCCACAAGGCTGTACTCGATCTGCAGCGCCACGAACGGCGACCAGCCGCGCATGTCGGCAAGCGTCTGCAACTGTGCGATCCGCCATGCGGGCGCGTTGCAGATGCCGAGATAGAGGACCTTCCCGGATTGGACGAGGTCGTCGAGCGCTCGCATGACCTCGTCCGGCCGGGTGGTCATGTCCCATGTATGGAGATAGAGGAGGTCTATGCGATCAGTACAGAGTTGCGCGAGGCTCTGCTCGACGGAGCGTATCATGTTGAAACGATGGTTGCCGCCGGAGTTCGGATTGCCCGGATCGCGTGCCATGGTGAATTTTGTTGCCAGGACGATCCGCTCGCGTTTGTCGCCGATGAAAGTTCCGAGCAGCCGTTCGGCACCACCGTCGGTATAGTTCACTGCCGTGTCGATGAAATTGCCGCCGCGATCGACGTAGAGATCGAAGATGCGGCGTGCCTCGTCACCATCCGCACCCCATCCCCATGCAGAACCGAACGTCATCGTCCCGAGGCTCATCGGCGATACCCGCAAGCCCGAACGTCCAAGAAGTTTGTAATGATCAAGGGTCATATAAGTTATCTCCTGAGTGTGTGAGACAAAGGTAGACATGCCGATGCGTGCGGACAATTTGCCTAGTGATAACCATCGTGGTAACTTGATCTAACCAATGATGACCGATCTGAACGGCATTTCCGTTTTCCTGGCCGTCGCCGAGGCGCGGAGTTTTCGCGTGGCTGCAGAGTATCTGGGCGTCACACGGTCGGCCGTCAGTCAGACCATCCGTCGCCTCGAAGATCGGCTGGGGGTCGCGCTGGTCCACCGCACAACGCGCAGCGTCAGCCTCACGGAGGAGGGAGAGCGGCTGTATGAGCGGGTGGCTCCGGCCATTTCCGAAGTCGGACTGGCGCTTGACGCCGCGGCTGACCGCGACAGCGCACCGAGCGGACTGTTGCGCCTGGCGGTGTCATCTATCGCCGAGCAGTTCATTTCGGGGCCGCTCCTGGCACGTTTCGCGGATGACTTTCCCGCCATTCAGATCGACGTGACCGTCACGGACGAGGAATTCGACATTGTCGCGGGAGGCTATGACGCGGGGGTACGGCTGGGGGAAGTCATCGATCAGGACATGATTGCCGTTCCGGTCTCGGGTGACCAGCGCCAGGGAGCCTTCGCTGCCCCGTCCTATATCGAACGTTTCGGTAAGCCTAGGCATCCTTCGGAACTCTCCGCCCATCGGTGTATCGGATGGCGCCCGGCGCCACACAGCGCGCCCTATCGCTGGGAATTCGGCCAGCATGGACGTGAGTTCGATGTGGCTGTCGACCCCCAGATCACCACCAACGACATGTGGCTTATGATCCGCACAGCATGCGCCGGTGGCGGCATCACCTTCGGGATGGAGGACACGTTCAAACCCTACGTCGAATCCGGCCAGCTCGTCCCGCTGCTTGATGAGTATTGCCCGCCGTTTGCCGGCTTTTTTCTCTACTACCCCAGCCGGCGCAACCTCGCTCCAAAACTGCGTGCACTCGTCGACCATGTGAAGCGGTGGCGATAGTGCCCGACCATCAACCGCTGTCGATAAACACATCTGGCGCGGCCAGGTCGACGCGAAACGGCCCGAGGTTCACGCTTGCGTTAGCGCCATTCCCGCGTCGCGGATGGCGGCTTGGTATATTCCGTCGCCTGCCTGGACCTCACGTATCTGGCCTTGACATTCGTATGCTACCTTGCGATTATCGTTCGGTAGCATACGAATTTGCAAGGGCGTCCTGTGCGAGATTTAGCCGACACTGAAAATCACTCCATAGGGGCATGGACGAAGCGTTGTTACTTCGCCGGTCGAGCCGTCATGGACGAGCGCCTGCGTCCCTTCGATCTCGGATCCACGCAATGGTATGTTCTTTGGTATCTCGTCAACAACGGCTCCTCGGTCCAGCGTGACCTCGGCCGCGCGCTCGAGCTCGAACGCGCCACCTTAAGCGGAATCGTCGCGACGCTTGTCCGAAAGGGTCTGGTTGCGCAGACCGCGAATGACGGCGATCAGCGTCACCGGCAGCTGACGCTGACAGCTGCCGGTGAGGCGCTATGGTGCACAATTCCCGATCTTTCGTTCATTCACGATGCTGCCTTCGGCGGAATCGACGAAGCCGACCTGGCCACGACCATCCGTGTCCTCCAGTCAGCGACCGAAAGACTGCAGACCCTATTGCGGAAGGATTGAGTAAATGACCGTATTGATCACCGGAGCCACGGGGCTGGTCGGCGAGCGACTCCTGCCACGACTAGCGAAGGCTGGTTTCCCCTGCCGCGTCCTGCTCCGGGCCGGCAAGAGCCGCCCAGAGGGAATAGAGGCTGTGACGGGCGATATGCTCGACCCTTCGACCCTGGCGAACGCCGTTAAAGGGGTTTCCGCTATCGTCCATCTCGCCGCCGTCTTCCGTACGCAGGATGCCGACCTTATCTGGAAGAGCAATCTTGATGGAACACGCAACGTGATCGCAGCGGTGAAGGCGCATGCTCCCGATGCACGGTTCATTATGTCGAGCACCAGCCATGTCTACAACAAGGACAATCCCCATCCAGGAAAGGAAGACGACGCGGTCGACCCTCAGCACCCCTATCCCGCAAGTAAGGTGGCCGCGGAGAAAGAGCTGCGCGAAAGTGGATTGAACTGGTCAATCCTTCGCTTCCCCTTCGTCTATGGCGATGGCGACGGGCATCTCGAAACCCTTCCCAAGCACATCAGCAGTTGGCATCCGGCGCAACGCATGAGCACGATCCACCATCTCGATATCGCGCAAGCAATCACGCTGGCGCTTAAAGGTGCTTTCGATCGGCACATCGTCAATTTGGCAGATGAGGCGCCCTCCTCCATCTACGAACTCGCTGGTGTAGTCGGATGCAGGTTGGCGCCGAACTCTGAGCCTCTCCCGAACCCTTGGTACCTGCATGTCGATACGTCTCTTGCCCGCAGCCTTGGTTTTCGCCCCCGCATACGAACCGTGTACCAAGCGTGGCAAGAGGGTTTACTCTAAACGAATTGTGAGATTTGTAGCCGAGCTTCGCTTTCATCTGCGACCGTCTATTGCTCGACCCGCCGCTAGACTGAAAGACATCTTTTCACGGTTTGTTTTTGCGGGACTGCACGTTTCCCCCATGGAGGCCGAGCAGAACGATGCCGCAGGCTCCGTCATTCGCACCATTGGCTGTCGCTGATAAGCGTGTGCAAAATCCCTTTGCGATAAAGTGCGCGCTTCGGCCCTGAAATTGACGGTAAGGTCACAATGGTGTGGCCCACTCACTTAAAGTTTACCGCGGCTACCTTATCACCCTTTCACTTGTCGCAAGCATTCTCCTGACCATGGGCATGGCGAGGGGTACAGCCCTTTATTCTGGCTTTGCATGGAGATAGCGAAACCGCCCTGATATCTGCGCGCCCTCCGACACCGTTCATTGGTTAGTTTTTCTAACCGGAGACGTTAGGAGAAGGGCGTTGTCATGCCGCCGAAACCCAACTTACCCTCAAGAGCAATTCGAAGGATTAGTTGTCAGTGTCAACGTCGTTTGGCCGGCGACATTAGTTCAGTCTTCGACAAAGCTGGCACGTCTTAGGCATAAGAGGAGAACCAGATGACGCATGACCATCGCCCCCTTGATGTTACTCGTCGGGAATTCAACAAAGGCGCAGGCCTTGGAATAGCGGCCAGCGCGAGCATAGGCTGGATGACATTTGTGCAAACACCGGCTTCGGCAGAGACACCTTCCGAAAGTACCACAAAAATAGAACTTAACGTCAACGGAGAGGCTCGCGAGCTTATGGTCGATCCGCGAACTTCCCTGCTGGACGCCTTGCGAGAGCATATCGGCTTAACCGGCACTAAAAAGGGTTGTGACCACGGCCAGTGCGGCGCATGCACCGTTATCGTGGACGGCAGAAGGATGAATTCCTGCCTAAGCCTCGCCGTCATGCTAACAGGCAGCGAAATTCTAACGATCGAAGGTCTCGGACGTCCGGAGGACTTGCACCCCATGCAAGCCGCGTTCGTCGAGAGGGACGGGTTCCAATGCGGCTACTGCACCCCAGGCCAGATCCTGTCCGCAGTTGCGACGCTCGAGGAAATCGCCGCTGGCATTCCAAGCTCTGTCGCCACGGACGTGACAGCACTCCCGGCGGCCTCTGCTGAAGAGATACGGGAGAGAATGAGTGGAAATCTCTGTCGCTGCGCAGCCTATCCCAACATCATCGCAGCCATTCTCGATGTTCAGGAGAAGCGCGGATGAAACCGTTTACCTACTATCGCGCGACCACCCTGCACGACGCCGTCACCACGTTGGCAGCACGAGCCAATGCTCGTATCATAGCAGGCGGCACCAATTTGCTCGACCTTATGAAGCTTCAGATCGAGGTGCCGCAGCAACTCGTTGACATCAACGGTTTGGGGCTCGACACGATCGCCGGTGCTGAGAACGGCGGGTTGCGTTTCGGGGCAATGGTCCGCAACACTGATCTCGCAGCACACCAAATCGTCCGGCAGCAATACGGCGTCCTCACGCGGGCGATTGTTGCAGGTGCGTCCGGACAGATCCGTAATCGTGCAACAACCGCGGGCAACCTAATGCAGCGTACACGCTGTCCCTATTTCTACGGGACTGCAATGGCCTGCAACAAGCGGGAGCCGGGTTCCGGTTGCGATGCGCTGAATGGCATTTCGGCAAACCTTGCCATACTTGGAACGAGTGACGCATGCATTGCAACACATCCCTCCGATATGGCAGTTGCCCTGCGAGCACTCGACGCCGTGGTCCATGTCCTGGGTCCCGAAGGTGAGCATAGCATTCCGATCGCTGATTTCCATCGCCTGCCTGGCGATACACCCCACATCGAGACGGCTCTTCGTCCAGGCGAGATTATCACTGCGGTCGAGGTTCCTGCTCCGATCGGCGGCACGCACGTCTATCGCAAGGTGCGCGAGCGGGCCAGCTATGCATTTGCCACGGTTGCCGTCGCCCTGGTGGCGCGCGTGGATGGAACTGGCGTAGAGATCGAGCGCGTTGCCTTCGGGGGCCTTGCCGCCAAACCATGGCGCGTAGAGGCTGCCGAACGTCGCGGATCCGGCACGCCGGAGGAGGTCGCTCGTGATGCCGCAGCGGTCATTCTGGAGGGTGCTCGGCCAACCGATCGCAACCGTTACAAGATTGCGCTAGCGCAACGCACCTTGCATGCAGCGCTGATCGACGCACAGGAGCAAAGCCGATGACCCGTATGGATAGGCCGAACGCCAAGACAAGAGTTGTTGGTCAGTCGATTAACAGGCTTGATGGACCGCAGAAGGTCACGGGCTCTGCGATCTACGCGTACGAGAGGGCAGCGATCCATCAGACGCTCGTTGGCGTTTTTGCAACAGCGACGATTGGCAAAGGTGAAATTAGCACTCTGAACACAACGATTGCCGAGGCAATGCCGGGCGTCCGTCTTGTGATCACCTACAAAAACGCACCGCAGCAGGGCAAACTCGATCCTCAGACGCCCGGCTTTGCGGTTCGTGCGCGTCCGATTCTTGCTGGAACAAGTATCGATCATTTCGGACAACCTATTGCACTCGTGGTCGCAGACACGTTCGAGAATGCGCGCGACGCTGCTCACGCCGTTGTTGTCAGCTACAGATCGATGACGGGGACCTTCGCTTATGCCGAAGGGAATCCCGTCACGGAACCTGAACTTGCCAATGCCGGATTTCCCGCCTTCACCCACCACGGGGACTTTGATGCGGGTTATGCCGACGCTGCCTTTAAAGTCGATCAAACGTACGAGACACCACCGCATTTCTCGCAGCCGCTGGAGCCGCATAGCACGCTTGCGCGATGGGAAGGCGAAACGCTTCACCTCACGACAAGCCATCAGACCCTCCGCTATATCGGTGCTTCTCTTAAGGCCGCCCTCAATATCGAGCCTGAAAACCTCGTTGTCTCGGCGCCTTTCGTTGGCGGGGGGTTTGGATCGAAACTCGCGGTCCATGCCGACCTTATGGGAGCAGCAATCGCTTCAAGGATGGTCAACGCACCGGTCAAGGTCTGCATGACTCGACAACAGATGTTCAGCCTGTTGGGCATGCGGCCCTGGCAGCGGCAGCGCGTACGACTTGGCGCGGATACCGAAGGCAAGCTGGTTGCAATCGGCCACGAGGCACTGATCTATTCGAATGACGGGGACCCGTTTCTCGAGCAGACTGGCACCGTAACACGCTCCCTTTATTCCGGCCCAAATCGCTTGACGAGTCATAGAGCGACGCATTTGGACCTGCCGAACGGTGAACCTGTCCGTGGGCCGGGGGAACTCCCGGGTTTGCTAGCAATCGAATCTGCGATGGATGAGCTTGCCGAAGCCTTGAACATGGACCCCGTCGAGCTCCGAGTGTTGAACGACACGGCAACGGACCCGGAAAGCGGGGTGCCCCTGACCGGCCGAAGTCTCACCGAGTGTTTGAGGACGGGTGCAGAAAGGTTCGGGTGGTCCAAACGCCTGACCCGGCCGCGAAGCCGTCACGAAGGACAATGGTTCGTAGGCATGGGCATGGCTTCGGCTATCCGCATCCACTTCCAGGGCGCGACTGAAGTGGAAGTGGCCGTCACCCCGGAACGTCGGGTCGCCGTACGATCGGACCTGACCGATATAGGCACAGGAAGTTACACTATCCTCGCCCAATTCGCCGCCGAAGTGCTCGGCGTGGCGGTTTCCGACATTGATGTATTTCTCGCGCACTCAAGTCTTCCCACCGGAGGAGGTTCGGGCGGCTCCTGGGGAGCATCGAATACGACAGCCGCCCTTCATAACGCCTGCCTCGGCCTGATTGAACAGGCAGGCATTTCCCCCGGCGAAGATTTCATCAGTCGGACGCTGGCGAAATATCCTGAGGGGTTATCCGCGGCCGGCAATCTGCCGGCGTCATCGCAGGTTCCTGATTGGAACGAAAGGTCACGCCACACTTACGGTGCGCATTTCGTGGAAGCCGCCGTGCATCGGTTGACCGGGGAAATCAGAGTCCGTCGAATGCTTGGCGCGTTCTCAGCAGGACGGATTCTCAACCCCAAAACCGCCCGTTCGCAGTTGCTTGGAGGCATGATCTGGGGCCTTTCCGCCGCAATGCGTGAGGCAGCAGAAATCGATCCGCGGTTTGGCAATGTCGTGAACGGTGACCTGGCGGAGTATTTGCTGCCGGTCCATGCTGACGTGCCTGATGTCGACATCGTGCTAATTGACAAGCCCGATTTGGACGCCAATCCCGTCGGGGTAAAAGGTGTTGGAGAACTCGGCGCGTGTGGAGCATCTGCGGCATTCGTAAACGCAATCTACAATGCCTGTGGCGTCCGTATCCGACATTTCCCCATAAATCTGGCAAGTATCGCTGCTGATATTCGTGAGCACCAGCAGTGACAGGCTGGGTTGAAAGCGATTTTTTCAAAAGCGCACGCATCTGGCGACGATGCGCCGCTAGGCACGTCGTCGCGCGCGGAAACTAAAGCGTCGCACGCCCTTAGTTTCAATCTCGGCTGGCCTCTTCAAACAGAGATGGAGTTCTCTGAGGTCTGGGTCTGAAATGGAGCTCTGAGCTTGCGGGACCGTTGCTACCAAGAAGTCCAGGGAGATCAGCCAATGCAACGATCAAGACGAGACCGAAGTGGCTTGTCTTCGACGACGTGTCGGGATGATCGCGGCGCTGACGTTCCAACGTTTCGCTTTTGCACTTCTACCCGCTTCCCCATCATCGTGACGCGGGAGAGAAATGATCGTGCGCATCCCATTTTCTGTGGTGACGAATACAATGTCGCCGCCATGCTGGCGAGCAACTGCACGCGCAATTGCCAGACCGAGCCCAATCCCTCCAGTTTGTTTATTGCGAGATGCTTCCAGCCTGAAAAATGGAGCAAAGACCTTTTCTTTCATGTCGTCTGGAATGCCCGGACCACGATCCTCGACGACAATGTCCACCGTTGTCGCCGTCTGAACGATTAGGACCTTGGCTTCGGAACCATATCGAACAGCGTTTTCGACGATGTTGCGAACCGCACGCCTTAGCCCGTCCGGTCGACAGCGATAGGTGATCTTGTCAGCGCAAACTAAACTAACAGGCCGTCCCAGATCCTCCTGGTCGTCGCATATGCTGCCAACCAAAGCCTCAAGCTGGATTGGCCGGGTCTCTTCCTCTGTCGACTCGCCGCGAGCGAAGGCGATCGCAGCTTCGGTCATGCTCTGCAACTCCTCGATCGTCGCGAGCATTTTCCGCTGGATCTCCTCATCCTTGACGAATTCGGTTCTCAGCCGCAGAGACGTGAGCGGTGTGCGCAGATCATGACCAATAGCGGCGAGCATTTTCGTTCTGTCATCAATAAACCGGTGCAGGCGAGCTTGCATCTGGTTGAACGCGGATGCTGTTCGCCTGACCTCTTCCGGCCCGGATTCCTCCAGTGGCGGGAGGTTCTCACCACGCCCAAGAGCTTCGGCGGCGATTGCCAGACTTCTCAGAGGCCTGGCAATACGGTTTCCCACCAGAACTCCGATGATGGCAAGCACGGCGGCCGTTAAAACAAGCGAACTCAAGGAAGTCGAGGTCCACCAGCTACCTTGTTTTGTGTAGAAGGCAGCGTTCAGATAATTGCCGTCATCCAGCCTCACAGCCATGCCATATCCGCGAGCTCCGTCGAAGTAGAGATACTTCACCGGTTGCGGAAGCGTCCACAGCTCCTGATGGGGGGCCTTCCATTCCTGGCCACGGTTCGAGGACGCCACGCTTTTTGCCGTCGGTATCTGCGGTACGGCTGTTCCACCTTCAAAAAACTGCACGAGGTCGACGTAGTTTTCGAGCGGTCGGCTGAAGTGGTCAACCGCCTGCAATCTCCATGTCGCCGCGCTCGCTGGATCTTGATCGCTTATCCAAAAACGCGAGTCCCCCGTTTCACTCGCGGTGAGCACCTGCTGCCTGGAGGTTGGAACGGCGTTGTTGACAAGACGCGTTATTGTGCGGGTGCGGCTGAAGAACTCGCTCTTGGCAGCGGCATCCACTGCCTTCCAATGCTCATTCCATGATATGACGAATGTAATAGCTTGAGCGATGAGCAAGGCCGCAAGGGTAAAGCCGATGAATTGCGCCGCGAGAGTTTTCGTCCATTTCTTTATCATTCTGGAGCCACTTCCACTGAGAGGCTGTAGCCGCCGCCCCAATGCGTCTTGATAATCGACGGGTTCTTTGGATTGTCTTCGATTTTCTTCCTCAACCGGCTGACCTGGTTATCAATTGTACGGTCAAAAACGTCGGCGGTGCGACCAACAGTCAGGTCGAGCAGCTGTTCCCGGCTTAATACAAACCCCGGCCGATCGATGAAGACCTTCAAAAGACGGAATTCCGCTGAACTTAAGGGAATTCCCACTCCGTCCTCACCGGAAATCTCCTGGCGGCCGAGATTCACGCGCCACGGTCCGACCCGAACATTCTTCAGGTTCGCCGAGGCGATCGGCGTATTGGGGTTGCCGGATCTGCGCAGAACGGCTCGAATGCGGGCCAGAAGTTCTCTGGGATTAAAGGGTTTGACAAGGTAATCGTCCGCGCCAATTTCCAGGCCGATGATCCTGTCCGTGTCATCAGCCATTGCGGTGAGAAAGATCACCGGAATCCCGGTTGACGCTCGCAGCTGACGGCATACCGAAAGCCCGTCCTCACCTGGCATCATAACATCGAGAACAATCAGGTCCGCCGCTTGTTTTTCCAACAGACGACGCAGGGCCGCACCACTTTCGACGGCTGTAACCCTGTAGCCCTGTTGTTCAAGGTATTGTTGAACGAGATCCCGGATATCACCGTGATCATCAACAACAATTATATGCGCGCCGGCGTCCATGATGGTGTCCTCGTTTAATATCAAGAATACATCAAACTAAGCCGTCTTCGCAGCTTAAAAAGTGTATCAAAGTTTCGCAGCAGCCAACGGTGAAGCTCGCAACAATGCCTGACCCCATACCCGGCTGACTGGCCCTATTTTCTGGGCTTTTGCATCATACCAGTTTAATCGAGAAGGTTCTGACCGGCATCGTCGCGCAACATGGCATGGCGATTTTCGTGATACGCAACAATGTTGGCACATATTGCTGACACTTCGCAGTTAGGGGTGGCGGGTCGTGAAGACCCAGCCCCAAGGCTATAGCGACAACAACACCGGTGGCCTTAACCGGTCATCGGTGGTTCAACAAACCGCAATAGCCAGGGAGTGACCCGCAGCCATGACTGATGCGCCAAGGTCGAGTAAGTTTTCGACCTTACAAAAACCAATCGCTGACTCGTATCAGCCGATCTGCTCTGCGGACCATTGTTCGCAGTATGCGATCGAATAGCGGCTGACCAGCGAGGCGGCCCGATTTTCGGCTGTTGAAGGCGTCGCGATGTTGCGAAGCTCGTCAGCCTCACGATCTCTTGCGACAGCTTGTTACAAATTGCCCAGTCTCTGGCAACACCATGCGACACACCCCTGATAGCTCTTCCGTCCATCGATTCTTCGGCCCGCCGAAGCAGACTTTCCAGCAATGGAAACGGCGCTCGTCTATCCGACATTCATGCCGTCCCAGGGGTAAAGGTATATGTCAAAAATCGTCCGTCCTCCGCCATCGTCCTCTCGCGCATCACTTTCCGCCTTCGATGCAATCATCATCATGGTCGGTCTCGTTATCGGGATTGGCATTTTTCGTACGCCATCGCTCGTCGCGGCAAATGTTGGCAGTGAACTGGAATTCATTCTTGTCTGGATCGTCGGCGGATTCGCGACTCTTGTTGGGGCTCTGTGTTATGCCGAACTGGCATCAGCACATCCACACTCTGGTGGAGAATATCACTTTCTTTCTAGAGCCTATGGCAAATCGGTTGCCGTCCTCTTTGGATGGGCGAGAGGCACCGTTATGCAGACAGGCGCCATAGCTGCAGTCGCCTTTGTACTCGGCGACTATCTTGCCCAGCTTTTCCCCGCAGGCGAACACGGCCCTGCCGTCTTCGCGGCACTTTCGATTGTCGTTCTGACGACAATCAATGTCATCGGAACCAGGCAAAGTAAGCATCTGCAGATTGTCGTCACAGCCCTGGAAATCGCGGCTGTCGTCGGCATTATCCTCACCGGTTTCTTTTTTTCATCGCAAGAGGAAATGCCTGTCGTCATCGATGCTGCGCCCTCATCGGCAGCGCTTAGCTTAGCTATGATATTCGTTCTGCTCACTTATGGCGGATGGACAGAGGTTGCTTACCTTACCGGGGAGATCAGGGACGCCCGAAGAAACGTCGCGAAGGTTCTAATTCTTGGAACGGGTGCGATTGCGTTGCTTTATGTCACCGCCAATCTTGCAATGCTTGCCGTTTTGGGTCTGGACGGTCTTCGTGGTTCTGATGCGGTTGCTGCTGATATGATGCGTACGACCCTCGGGCCAAGTGGTGCCGTCGTCGTCAGTATCGCAGTGGCGATTGCCGCGATCTCGACGCTCAACGCCACGATCTTCACGGGCGGGCGGGTTTACTACGCAATGGCGCGCGATCTTACGCTTTTCCCGAGGGTTGCTGAATGGAACGAGCGGGGCAAGACACCAGCCAATGCCCTGATCGTGCAGGCGGCAATCGCACTCTTGCTTGTCGGCATTGGAACCGGCACACGGGACGGGTTCCAGGCAATGGTGGATTACACCGCGCCAGTCTTTTGGGGGTTCCTTCTGCTGATCGGTCTGGCGCTGTTCATCTTGCGCTGGCGGACGCCAGACACGCCGCGGCCGTTCTCGGTTCCTCTCTATCCCGTAACACCAATCCTGTTCTGCCTGACATGCGCTTACATGCTGCACGGAAGCCTCGCTTACACGGGATTTGCAGCCTTCATCGGCGTCGCCGTTCTTCTGGCAGGAACACCGCTTCTCAGATTTCAGCGCGTCGATGGACCCGACAGGCAACAGTCGTTGCCAGTACTTCACAAACCTTTGAGCCACCCCAACGACAAGGAGATACGCCATGCAGATGCTTCGTAGACTGGCCCTTGCCAGCACTGTTGTCGCCCTTTCTCTCGCCCACGCTGAGGCGCAGACAACCACCTCCGAAACCTATACGCCATCGGTCGGACAGCGCGGTAAGGACGTGGTATGGGTTCCAACGCATCAGGAACTGGTCGACAGGATGCTCGAAATGGCGAACATCAATGAGAACGACTATGTGATCGACCTTGGATCGGGGGATGGACGCACCGTCATCAGCGTTGCCAAGCTCGGGGCTCGCGCGCACGGCATCGAGTACAATCCCGATCTGGTTGCTCTTTCTCAACGTAATGCTCAGGCAGCCGGCGTTGCTGAACGCGCCACCTTCGTTGAAGGCGATATCTTCAAGTCGGACTTTTCCGACGCTTCGGTTATCACGCTGTTTCTGCTGCCAGAGTTGAACGAGCGCCTTCGCCCGATCCTGCTGGACATGAAACCGGGTACACGCGTGGTCTCCAACAGTTTCGACATGGGAGACTGGAAGGCGGATGACCAAGTCCGTGTAGAAGGCGACTGCCAATCCTGGTGCCAGGCCTATAAGTGGGTCATCCCTGCCAAGGTCGCTGGCGAGTGGACGGTCGGAGACGGAAAACTTTCCCTCACGCAGCAGTATCAAATGCTGTCGGGTACACTCACAATCGATGGCACCGAGCACCCGATCAGCGACGCCAAAGTTGAAGGAACCGCAATCAGTTTCCTGGCTGGTGGAACACGCTACAGCGGTTCTATCAATGGCGAACAAATCAGCGGCACGACAGGCGCCGGCGAAAACTGGACGGCAAATCGAGCCGCTGGTTGAGTATAGGCATGACTTGATAACCAAAAGGCAGACTCATTCGGTGCAGGCTCGCAAATGGTTACGGCACGTCAGTCGCCAGGAGCTGCGCCGGATGACCTTGCGCAAAACGAGGGAAAGGACCAACGCCCTCAAGACATGGTCACTGCGGCCGCACATCTCCATGATGAGCTGAGGTGTCGTTCGGTTGATATGGCAAAGGGGGGAAGGCTTTTTATGATGATTGAGCCTGGCGCGACCGATTGGACGGCGAAGTTGAGGAACACGCGCCGGAGAAGCGGGCGGACGTCTTGACGCTGTGTCCTGCCGTCATGAACTAGCTGGAGACCGAAAGGCTATCTCAGCCCAAAGTTATTTGGCAAGACTTTAACGAGATCAGAAGCGCCGTTCCGTTCAGAACATTCTCCGGCCGTCTCTCATCACGAAACCGTGCCCTGACGTGTTCTCCGCCACGATTGGTCGCAAACCGAAAAGGCGGTAGTGTTTATTACAAGTTCATCACCTGGCTCGGGAAGGAGATTAACATGTCTGACGTCAACTTCGATCGCAGAGCGTTGCTTGCGGCCAGCGGCGTTTTCGCGCTGGTCGGATTTGCTGGCCTCAGAGTGCCTGCGCGGGCAGCAGGCCTCGCTGCGACGCCATCAATGCGAGGCGGCGCCAACAACTATCTACCCGGCGCGCCGATTGTGGCGCGTATCGGCGGCGGCGGCTTCGTGATGTCGGGTACCGTGCGTCGTGCCGGAGACGGCGCCCCACTCCCGGGCCAGCGCATCCAGATCTGGGCGCATACGACTGAAGGCAGTGAACGAGACGAGCGTAGCCACGGCGCAACGTTGACCGACGAGAATGGCGCGTTTCGGCTAGAAATGCCGCAGATCATTCCAGCACTCGGTCAAGCGCATGCCCACCTAGCCTACGACGGCGGTGAATACGATACCGTGTTCCTTCGCCCCTTGCTCCCGAGCCCGAAGGTCGCCAGGCTCGAGGCGCATTTCATCCTGCAGTCGGCCTGACCGCAGCCAATGGGCATGGTCGCCGCGCTGCTGATCTGGACCGGCTTGGTGCTCGCGACCCTGTTGCCACTGACCTTTGCCGCAACAAGCGAATACCTGGCGTGGCGCGACCCGATTTATATAACCGCCGGCTTGGCGGGCGTCGTTGCTCTCTGCCTCTTGCTAGTTCAGCCCCTCCTCGCACGTGGCTGGCTGCCCGGATTGCGTCTGCCGCAGGGCCGCGTTGTCCACCGCATAGTGGGTGTTTTTTTGGTCGCGGCCGTTGTCATTCACGTCGGTGGCCTGTGGATCACCAGCCCTCCCGACATAATCGACGCGCTACTGTTGCGCTCGCCGACACCCTTTTCCATCTGGGGGGTCATCGCCATGTGGGCCCTCTTTGCAGCCGCGCTACTGTCTCTGCTGGGGCGGCGCCTTTCCCCGCGTAGCTGGCGTCTCGGCCACACGAGTCTCGTCAGCATCGTCGTGCTCGGCAGCGCAATCCACGCAATATTGATCGAAGGCACGATGGACACGACCTCCAAGGCCGTGCTCTGCGGTCTCACCGTGACGGCGACGGTGGCAGCGGTCGCGAGGTCCTGGTTGCGTGCAAGATCGCGTGCTTCAGGCAAGGAATGATCATCTGGAGTTCACGAAAACGCGTCTCGCTGCCAGCGGCGGGCCTTCAACAGTCGGCTCTCTTTCAATCATAGCGATGCGCTTTGCGACGCCGTGCTGGCGGGCCGGGGGATAGCACTCCTTTCGACGTGGCTAATTGCCGATCATCTGCGCGAGGGACGATTGATTCCGATATTGCCCGAAATCAACACGCGCGGTTTTCCGATCCATGCCCTTTGGCCCCAAGCCCGGCATATGGCGCCGAAGGTCCGAGTCGTCGTTGATGAGTTGGTAAAGCGATTTTTGCCTCAGCCCCCTTGGGATCAGCACTGATCCCCGCCCTAATGATAGGCTTGTTCCCGCGGCGGTGATCGCCTGGGAATATAACGCCCGACATTCTTGTCGCTGCGGAGGTCACGGCATCAATTGTTGAGCGATTCAGGCTGTTACAATTGGTTACAAATCCATTTTGCGCTGCGAAATTCTTGCGACACCTTCACAGTACGTTCCTCAGCAAGCTTTGACCAACCGGGGAATTCCAATGCAGGGATGTGATTTGAAATCGCTCGATATGGGGCGGAGGGGACTGAAGAAACATTCTAATTGGCCATCTGATTGCCAAGTTCAAGCTGGTTGGAGTGTCGAATGAGTGGAACACAAGAACCAGCAAGAACCTTGCCTGTTCCCGCGCGCAGCGACAAGCCGTCGCTCGAAAAGCGCTCCCGACGGTGGCCGGAGAGTCGATCGGAGACTTGCCTACCCTCACCGTTGCTCGCGGCGGTCACAGCATACGTCGCGGAGCAAGGCGGCGGTGAGGGTTTGTTTCCAACGCTCATCGACGGTTTCAACATAGTCCAGTCGTTCCAGGCAATGATGCCAATGCGTGCGCTCTATCGGCCATCCCTCTGTGTTGTGCTTCAGGGAGGCAAGGAAATTCACTTCGGCGAGAGCAGGTTTGATTACGGCGCGATGGAATGCCTGGTGGTCAGCATCGAGCTTCCGGCGAAGGGTCGGATCGTTGAGGCGAGCCGCGAAGCGCCCTTTGTCGGTGTAACCATCGATTTGGACGTGGGCATGATGCGCGAGGTTTTCGCACAGATGGACACTCCGCCGGCTCCGACATTGGATCCGGGTCCTTGTGTTTTTGTCGGCAAGGTAGATGATCCGATGGCAGACTGCATCATGCGTCTCATCCGGATGGCGAAGGCGCCGAAGACCATCCCGATTCTGTACCCCTCGGTGATGCGGGAGATTTGCTATTGGCTGCTGAGTTCACCGCATGGAGGGGAAATCTGCAAACTGGCGCTACCGAAATCAAATATCGAGCGTGTCGTTAAGGCGGTTTCTGCGCTACATACGAATTTCGCCCAGCCATTGCCATTGGAACAGCTGGCAGGCATTGCCCGAATGAGCCCATCGTCCTTCCAACAGCACTTCAAGGCGTTGACCTCGATGACGCCCCTGCAGTTCCAGAAACAGTTGCGCCTTCTTGAAGCGAGGCGGCTGATGGTAGCCGAGGCCGCTAACGTGACAGAGGCCGCTTACAAGGTCGGTTACGAGAGCGTCTCCCAGTTCAGCCGTGAGTACTCTCGGATATTCGGGGTTGCGCCCAAACAGGACACCATCAATCAACAACGTCTTTACAGCAAATATGCCAGCCGCAGCGTGCAAAGCGGCCAGGCGTTATCACGATGATAGATCAATAGTTCGTGGTCAGCCTGAGGGCCCAGGGATAATGCCACTCCAATAAGCCTGCACCCCTATTGCGTTTAAAATACCGAATTCGGTTGAAAGAGCTTCATGCGGCGTAACCGCAGCGATCTCAGGGATCATGGACAGATCTCGCGTAGACGATCGCTGTTTATGCTGAAGTGCTCAGTGTCTGGGTGTCACCGCGATGGATCGTTTCTGAAGCGGCCGATTACAGCCTCCCTGCGCGCGCCGACGGCGCTGGGACGCCGCCTGTGGTTCTACTTTCGGCACGATGCTCGTGTTACCCATCGGTCGTAGCGCCGTATCTGGTCTTAGAGGCATTCGATGCGACTTAAAGCGCGAGCATGTTGCAGGTCTGTCAGCTCTAAACGGCAATCCCATTTGCCTTCCTTGCCCAAAAGGACCACGCGCGCGCCACTTGGCCGCTGTTGGCCTCGTCGGCAGCAGCGGCTTCCTCTGGCGTCATAGGGACCATAACCCCGAGAGCCATCGCATTCATCTGAATACGGGCGTTCGCTTCCGTGTACACCGCTCGGAATACCGCTTGCCGAATATCGTTGCCGACAACCGTCATGCCATGGCCGCGCATGAGTACGACTGCGTTTGAACCCAGGCATTCCGCTAAGCTTGCCCCAAGCGCGGCGTTTCGTATTAACATGTCACTTGCTTCACCAGCAAATTCCCGGATTTCGTACACAGGGGCCTCCGAGCATATGAAGCCAGCCATATGACAGACCGGGCACAATTTCACCGTTTTCGATATAGTAAAGGGCAGGACGGATGCGGCGTGGCTGTGAACTATGGCCATCACGTCCGGTCTGCGCCGATAGATTTCGGCATGGATGAAGCGTTCTAGATAGCTCTGGCGTCCAAGCTCATCCATGATCCTACCCTCAAGATCGATCGTCAGAATGTCATCGCGCGTCACTAACGGTGGAGCAAGGTTGCGCGACAGCAGGAATTTCTGGGGATCAGACGGGTGCCGTGCGCTGACGTGGCCGAAGGCGTCAAGAATTCCCTGATCGAACAGGATATGATTTGCTGTCGCAACATCCTCGAGCAGAGACGGGACAGGGCTTGACTTTAGACTGTCTCCTGCTGGCGTCATGATTTCCTCCTTAGATATCGTTAGCCCGTTGGAGGGTGCCTCTCCCGCCCGCAGCGCGTTTTGCTCCATAGCAGATGCAGCAACCACATATAGTAAGCGGCGGCCTCCCGCCGCCGCAGCGCTTACTTCAACTTGATATGGATGTTCTTCTCCTGCGTGAACGCAAGAAGCTCGGCAAGGCACTCTTCGCGCCCGATCCCCGACTGCTTAAAGCCACCAAACGGGGTTCCAAGGAAATGTTTGCTCACTTCGTTCACCCAGACGAAACCTGCCTGTGTCGCCTGCGCTGTGCGGTGCGCGGCGTTCAAATCATTGGTCCAGATCGAACACGTCAGCCCGTATTCAACGCGGTTCACCTGTTCAATCATGCTGTCGTAGTCCGACCAGGTCAGGATCGACAGTATGGGCCCGAAAACCTCTTCGGACGCAATGCGCATTTCCTGGGTAACGCCGTGGAATACGGTCGGCTCAACGAAGTAGCCTTTCGAAAGCTTGGGATCATCGGGCTGTTTGCCCCCCCACAGGAGTTTTGCGCCTTCGCCTTTGGCGATTTCGATATAGTCGAGCACCTTGCGATGCTGTGCCTCGCTGACAAGCGCTCCCATCGTCGTGCTGGGGTCCGTCGGTATTCCAGGCTGGTGGTGGGCAATATGATGCTTCACGCGATCCAGTACGGCATCATGCAGTTTTTCGTGTACGAAGGCGCGACTCGTGGAGCCACAGGACTGTCCGCACCAGATGAAATTCATTCCCGCAACGATTGCTCTGGCCACCTCGTCCGGATCGCAGTCCGGGAAAGCGATCAAGGCGTTTTTGCCGCCGAGTTCAAGCAGTACGGGTTTCAGCGTTTCGGCGGCGGCCCGCATCACGGCTCTACCCGTCGGCACACTCCCGATCAACGTGACCATGGCGATGTCGGGATGGGTCGTCAGTGCCGAGCCGACATCGCGTCCTCCCGTCAATATGTTCAAGACGCCATTCGGCAACAAGCCATCGATAATTTCCGCGAAGCGCAACGCCGAGAGCGGAGCCTGCTCCGGTGGCTTCATGATAACTGTGTTACCAGCTGCCAGCGGCGCAGCTGCTTTGGCGGCCGTAAACATGAACGGATGGTTGAAAGCGACAATGCGTGCGACCACGCCCCAGGGCTGCCGGACACTGAAGTTGATAGCGTTGTTTCCCATCGGGATTGACGCGCCCTTCATCTCAGTCACGAGACCGGCGAAGAACTCAAACTGCGACGCGGCGTTACTTACATCTCTTCCCATTTCGGCGACGGGATTGCCCCCATCAGCGGCGTCAATCAAAGCGAGTTCTTCGGCATGGTCTCGGATGCGGGCAGCGACCTCCCGAAGTATTTTCGCTCTTTCGAACGGCGCGGTGGCTGCCCACTCGGGAAACGCGGTCCTGGCACTCCTCACGGCAGCGTCGACATCTTCGGCGGTCCCGTCGGCGAACTGCCCCACGATCTCGCTCGTCGCCGGGCTTAGCGATTCCAGATAGCGTCCACCGGCCGGCGCCTGCCAGCTTCCGTTATAATAAAGATCCTTGTGCGTCGGCATCGAAATTGCCGTCTGTTTGATAGCAGTCACGTCCTGTCCTCCCATTCTGCCGGCACGCTGGACGTCGACAATGGCCGCGCCAATAAAAGCCGTAACATCTATAAAACCTCGACTAAAGCTGGCAGCGGCCGAACGGGTTGATAAGTTAATCTTCGCAATCGTCTTGCGGAGCTTGAAACAGCCTCGCGGTGCCCTGTACTGCAGCCCTTCGCTAACAATTCAACACTTATCATGCTGCCGGCAGACAAGATCATCGGTTTTCCGGCCAGGCATATAAATTTCAGCTAATGCCCTTGGCACTAGGGCCTCGTTTGACGTATCGTGTGTCTGATGGCGCGACGATCGTCTCGCACCCGATTGTGGAAGACGCGAAGATCATGAAGGCGTTACCCAACCTGCGACACCTACGTGTTTTTCATCTCACAATGGTGCATAACAGCGTCAACAGAGCGGCGCAGGAGGCTAACCTTTCTCAACCGGCCGTCACACAGGCGATCGCTAACCTCGAAGACGAGTTCGGTTGCATCTTGTTCGAGCGACGCTCCATCGGAATGTTCCCGACGCAGTCTGGTCAGTTACTGGGTGTAAGGGTCAAGCGTGCGCTCGACTTTATCGCGGAAGCAGGCCAGCGATTGGGCGGGAGTACACGTCAGCCCGCCAGTCGTGTCACCTTCGAGCGCTTTGTGTCGACGTCACAGCTGCGTGCATTGTCGGCGATTGCACATACCGGAAACTTTGCCGGAGCAGCACGCTATTTGGGGATCACGCCCCCTTCAGTGCATCGGGCAGCGACCCAGTTGGAGGAACTGGCGGGAGTGCCTCTTTTCGAGCGGGTAAGCCAGGGATTGGTGTTGACCCGGATCGGGCGGGCTTTGGCTCGTAGCGCCAATCTGGCCTTCCATGAAATCGAACTCGCGACACAGGATATCGCCGCTGCCAATGGTATTATTAGAGGCCGGATATCCATCGGTTCGCTTCCGCTCGCCCAAGCCAATATTGTCCCGACCGCATTGAAGCTGGTCTCAGAGAAGTTCCCGCACGCCTCCATCTCCGTGGTCGACGGGTCATACGAAATACTGCTGGAGGCGCTCCGTAACGGTGAGATCGACTGCCTTATCGGAGCTCTGCGCAGCCCGGCACCTGCGGTCGACGTCGAAGAGGAAGTTCTTTTTGAAGACCAGCTGGCGGTTCTGGCACGCTCAGGGCATCCGCTTCATGGAAAGTCAGCGGTCTCAATCGCCGACCTTGCACGGGCACGTTGGCTCGTACCCCGCGAAGGTTCGCCGGCACGGGAGCTTTTTGACGAACTTCTGGCGGATGCCGGTGAAGCTCCCCGAGAGGAAGGGCTGATAGAGACGGGTTCGTTCACCGTCGTTCGAGCCATGTTGCTCAACAGCGACCGTCTGGCGCTTCTTTCGGTTCGGCAGGCGAAAGACGAGATTGCGGAACAAAAGATCGCTCCGTTGCCGTATGCGATGAAGGGACTGCGCCGAGCGATCGGAGTGACGACCCGACGCGATTATCTTCCAACAGAACTTTCTTCAGCGATGTTGGAAGCGCTGCGCCGTTCGGCGGTGGAATAATAGCAATTAAAAAAGGCGGCAGCGCCTGGGCGCCGCCGCCTTATCGGGCTGGGGAAGCACGCCCTTATTCTTCGACGAAGACTTCATTCCGCCGCCGACGGATCGATGGCGACACCGCGATCACCAGCCACAGCGCCGAGAGGGCGAGAAATACGGCGCTGAGAGGACTCTCGATAAACACTAGGGGGCTACCGCGCGAGATGAGCATGGCCTGACGGAAATTCTCTTCCATCATTCCCCCGAGAACGAGCCCGAGTGCGAGTGGCGGTAGCTCGAAGCCAAGCTTGACGAGAAGATAGCCAAGGAGGCCAAAAATCGCGAGAAGCAGCACATCGGCCGGTTCGTTGTTGAGAGAATAGACGCCGACACAGCAAAGCAGCAGAATCGCGACATATAGCAAGCGATAGGGCACCCTCAAAAGTTTCACCCACAATCCGACAAGCGGCAGATTGATCACGAGGAGCATCAAGTTTCCGACCCACATCGAAACGATCAGCCCCCAGAACAGGGATGGCTCCTGGGTCATAATTTGGGGCCCGGGTACGATCCCGTGGATCATCATACCACCCACCATCATTGCCATAACCGCATTCGGCGGGATACCAAGGGTCAATAGCGGTATGAACGACGTCTGTGCGCCGGCATTGTTGGCTGATTCCGGGCCAGCAACGCCTTCGATCGCTCCCTTTCCAAACTGGTCGGGCGTTTTCGAACGGCGTTTCTCCAGGGTGTAAGAGACGTAAGATGCCAATACCGCGCCGTTTCCCGGCAGGATCCCGAGAATCGCGCCCAATCCGGTTCCTCGCACGACCGGACCGAGAGCGCGGCGGAGATCGAACCGACCCGGCAACAGCCTCCCGATTGGTCCCTCAGTGAACTGACGCTCTCCCGGATTTTCGAGGTTGCGCAAGATTTCGGCGACGCCAAACAGGCCCATGCCGATCAAACCGACGTCAATGCCGTCGGCCAGCCATGGCAATCCGAAGGTCATCCGTCCTTGCCCCGTTGTCAAATCCGGCCCAACCGTCGACAGCAACGTTCCGAATAGCACCATTGCTATGGCCTTTCCGACCGATCCGCTCGCCAGCATCACGGCCACGATCAGCCCCATGAACATGAGCGAGAAGTACTCGACCGGTCCAAAGAACAAGGCAACCTTGGTTAGAGGCGTAGCCACGGCCGCGATCAACAGCGTTGAAACGCTGCCAGCGACAAAAGATCCGAGCGCGGCAATCCCAAGCGCAATGCCTGCCTGCCCGTTCTTCGCCATCTGATGGCCATCGATGGCCGTAATCACCGAACTCGCCTCTCCCGGAATATTCAGGAGAATGGCCGTGGTCGAACCGCCATACTGGGCTCCATAGTAGATCCCGGACAGCATGATGAGGGCACTGACCGGATCGAGACCAAACGTGACTGGAAGCAGAATGGCGATAGTGGCGATCGGCCCGATTCCAGGAAGCACGCCAATCAGCGTTCCAAGCAGACATCCGCAGAAACACAGAAACAAGTTATTGACAGTAACCGCGACGGAAAAGCCGAGCGCCAGATTGGCAAAAAAGTCCATGACCGCCTCTCAAAAGTTGATGGAAACGCCTGGCAGCACAAGCATCGGAATAGGCAGGCCGAGCAGAAATCTGAAAAGAAGAGCGCAGGCGATAGCCAGTGCGATCGACAAGATGAGTGACTCGCGAATTTTCAGATGCGGATGCGCGAAGCCACTGAGAAAACCCAGCACAGGCGCTGCAATAAAAAACCCAAGGACGCGGATGCTTGCCGCAAACGCGAGAATGCCCAAGGTCACGAACACTATTCCGCGCAGTGTAAGTCGTTCACAGGAAAGCCCTTCCCGGACAAACGACGTAAGGACCATGACAGCCCCGTAGATCCCCATGGCTACAGCCACCCAGCGCGGAAACATCGCGGGCCCAACCACACGCATTGTCCCTTGGCTCAGGCCGCTGAGCGACCACAGCGCTATGGCCGCGATGGCGATCAAAAGAAGACCGCCCACAAAGTCTTTCGTCAACCGCATCCGTACAGCAACACCGGGACGAAGACCTCTTATGAGTAAAGCTCGCATGTACCCTCCCTCGGTCATGGGTGGGCGGCGGCGCTTCCCACTCACCCTTACCCATGCCTGCTCCGGCTCAGTCGATGGAAATGTTGAGGGCCTTCACTCGCTCCCCCCAGACCTTGATCTCATCCTGGAAGTACTTGGCGGTTTCAGCCGTATCACGCGCCTGAAGCACGTAGCCCTGCTTCGCCAGTTGTGCCGAAGCCTCTGGGTTGCTGATGACGGCGTTGATTTCGGCATTAAGCTTCTCAACGACATTGGCGGGGGTACCGACCGGCACAAAAAAGCCCACCCACGAAGCAGCTTCATAGTCACCGAATCCGAGCTCTGCGTATGTCGGCACGTCGGGTGCTGCCTTAACACGTGCCTTGCTCGCCACGGCTAACCCCCGAAGGAGACCTTCGTTGATTTGGGCGGTAATGCCGAAGGAGGCAGCGACCAGATCAACCTGGTCGCCAATCGCCGCCTGGACAGCAAGCGCGCCACCCCGGAACGGCACGTGGACCACCTCCGCGCCGGACTGCTGCTTGAAAAAATATTCCGCAGCCAAGTGGGAGCCGGACCCCACTCCCGCGCTTGAGAAGGTCGCACCTCCAGCGGACTTCGCCAGGGCGACATAGTCGTTCAGGGATTTAATTTTAGAGCCCGCCGGGACGGCAATAATCTCCGGCGCCGACGCCGGAATGGCAACTGGGATGAACTGATCTGATTTGTAGCCGAGATTGTGATAAGCCGTTTGGCTGATCGCGATGGACGTGGTGGTGACCAGGATGGTGTACCCGTCGGGGGCAGCCATCGAGATCGCGGTAGCAGCGATGTTTCCGCCGGCACCATCACGGTTTTCCACAGTGACCGCCTCATTGAGCTTCCGCCCGAGGCCATCAGAAACGACGCGGGCGAGAGTGTCTGCGAACCCCCCCGGGGAGTATCCAACGACCATGCTGATGCGTCTGTTTGGGTAAGTCTGTTCCTGTGCGTGGCCGGGAGCTCCGACCAGGAGCGCGCTCAAAACGATACCGGCAGTGAATAAATTCGATTGGATAGTCATTTGGATTTCCTCCTCCACTTGCTCGTACGCCAGCGCACGAATGCAATCTCCAACTGGCGTTCATTCACCAGCCGGACTTTCCTCCACCTCTCCACATTAACCTCGCGACGGTCGGCTGTCATATTCGATCGCTAAGTCAAGATATAAGATCCGGCTAATGGGCTAACGCAAAAGGCCGTTGATCAACTCCTTCGGGGATGCCGCTTCATGATCAGCTCGAGCATCCCCTCGAGCCCCAAACCGAGATCTCCGGACTCGTGAAGTTCGCCTAGCCGCTGCTGGTGCTCGACTGTGGCGAGGCTTGCTACCGGATCGAGCCCTAGCTCGGCGACCGTCTTTGCCGCCTCACGCATCTCTGCTGCCCGACGGATGCCGTGATCGAGCATGCGGCTGATATTGTAGGCTGCGGCACTACGCCATTTCATCGCTGGGAAGCTCTTGTCCAGACTGTCGAGGATTTGGGGGAGAACACCGGCGACGTGGGCGGAAGCGAGGCACTCGTAGGTCAGGCTCTCCAGGCCTTTAACCATGACACTACGGATCATCTTGATCACGGCCGCATTACCAACAATCTCATCGACCACGCTTACATTCATTCCGATCGCCGAAAGCACCGCATGGGCTTCTCCGGCGGACGGTCCGGACGCTAGGCACGGTGTGGCCAAGCCTAGAGGCTGCACCGGCGCCATGACTGCGAGATCCACATAGCTGTCGACTGACTTAAAGCAGGATGCCGATTGACGCTTTCGTCCAGGCGAGACCGAATTCAGGTCGATGAACAGCATCCCCACATGGGCGACCGGTCCGACCGCAGCCGCCACCGTCCCGCTGTTTTCAGCAGTCACCGCTGAAAAGACCAAGTCCGCTCTGGCCAGCAAACTGTCGATGTCCGGGGCGATGCGGACGCCCAGTGCGCGTGCCGCTTTAAGGCAATCACTGCCTGCCTGATCAAACTTGAGGTCAAAGGCCGCGACGCGAGCGCGGTCAACGGCCCCTAGGCCCGCGGTGAAGGTTTGCGCCAACTCGCCAAAACCGATAAAGCCGATTTCACGGAACGACTGAACGGATGCCGAATTCGCATCGTCAGACAATTGTGCACACCTCGTCAAAGTGGAAACGCTCTTGGCGCGGAAAAAGCTTCTCCGGATCACCGTAGCCTAGGTTGACGAGGAAGTTTGACCGGACCTTGCCACTGGCGAAGAAGCTTTGGTCCACGATGTCGTGATCGAAACCCGACATAGGTCCGCAGTCGAGACCCAGCGCACGGGCTGCCAGGATAAGATATGCTCCCTGCAACGTTCCATTGCGAAACGCTGCGCGGTGGGTTAGATCAGCATCAGCAATGTACATTTCCTTCCGGCCGGTGGCGAACGGAGCCAAGCGATCGAAATGGTTGTAGAACTCTAGGTCGAAACCGAGCACCGCGGTCACCGGCGCGCTCATCGTTTTATCGACGTTGCCAGGTTTGAGTGCCGGCAATAAGCGCTGCTTTGCTTCCGGCGTCTTCACGAAAACGACGCGCATGGGATTACCGTTACCGCTGGTTGGCGCCATCCGGGCGATATCGTACACTTCGCGCAACAACTCGTCGGAGACAGGCTTGTCCTGCCAAAAATAGTGCGTCCGCGCCTCGAGAAAAAGCTGCGCAACGCTCTTCGGGTCAACCCGGTCAATCCTGATGTTTAAGGTCATATCCATCTCTCCTGAAATCGTATTGTGGAGCTGCACGTCGCAGATCGAGGGCTATTCGACGAACACAAGGCCGTCGAACAGCTTGCGGGCCGTGCGCAGCATGCCGGCCCTTTGCGGCATTCCGTCATCGCCGCATGTGAGTACGACGGCCGTTTCTCCCGTGGGATGTTCGATGGACAGCGTTTTCGACCCGCCGACGGGGACCTGGGCGACCCTGGCGGCCGGAGAACCCGGCAGCAAGCAGGCGGTCGCCACGCTCACAGCGCCAAACACCCCTATGGAGGAATGGCAGCGGTGCGGGATGAAAGTGCGGGTGGAGACGGTCCCGCCATGTTGAGGTTCGGATACCATCGTCAATTTTGGTACGGACTTCTTGCTCACATCTCCGAGGTTCATCAAGGGGCCCGCCGCAAGACGGATCGACTCCAGCTTCTTCCGCAACGCGACGTTTTGCTCCAGTTCTTCTGGAGCCTCCGTGCCCATTACCCCGAGATCCCGCGCGCACATCACCACGCACGGCATACCATTATCGATGAGTGTTGCCTGAACGCCTTCGATCGTGTCAACGGTATTACCGGTCGGCAAGAGCGCGCCGCATGTCGAGCCGGCGGTGTCCTCGAACATGATCGAGACCGGTGCTGCCCTACCCGGCACCCCGTCAATTTTGGCATCACCGGCGTAGCGCACCACTCCCCCCGGCGTTTCGAAGCGAACGGCAGCCACCTGGTTCGTGTTCTCCATGAACACGCGAACCTCGCTGACACCGTCTCTGACCGCGACTAGTCCTCGCTCCACCGCGAAGGGCCCAACGCCCGCAAGGATGTTGCCACAATTTTGACTGTCCGTGACGATGGGCTCATCGACGAAGACCTGCAAAAACAGAAAGTCAACATCAATCCCGGGATGGCTGGAAGGGCGGATCACGGCGACCTTTGAAGTCAGCGGATCAGCGCCTCCCATTCCGTCGATCTGCCGGGGGTCGGGCGATCCCATGACCTTCAGCAGGAAGGCATCGCGCGCGCTCGGTTCCTGCGGTAGGTCGGATTGCAGGAAGTAGCCCCCCTTCGACGTTCCACCGCGCATCCACATGCATCGCACGCCATCTGCGCCGAAGTTAGACATAGCGCAACCCTTTCCCCGCCAGCTTCTCGCGCATGCCATAAACATCGAGGCCCAGTTCACCGGCCTCGAACCGCGCTCGATTGGCCGCTTCTTTTTCCGCGCGGCTTTGCGACGCGACTAGCACATCTTCGGCACTCTCTCGCTTCACCACGCAGACCCCGTCGTCATCGGCGACAATGACGTCACCGGGGTTGATTGCCTGTCCGGCGCAGACGATCTGCACATTTACGTCGCCAAGTGTTTCCTTGACGGTGCCCTGGGCCGAAACATTCCGAGACCATACCGGAAACCCCATCTGTTCGAGCTCGGCAACGTCGCGGCACCCTGCCTCGATAATCAAGCCGCGTACGCCGCGTCTTACTAACGACGTTGCGAGCAGTTCGCCAAAATAGCCAGCGTCACTTGGCGATGTCGGTGCCACCACCAGAACATCGCCTTCCCGGCACTGCTCGACAGCGACATGGATCATCCAATTGTCCGCCGGAGGGATTGAGACGGTAACGGCAGTTCCCGCGATCCGGCAGCCTTTGTAGATCGGGCGCATATACGGCAGCAGAAGCCCGGAACGCCCCTGGGCCTCGTGCACGGTGGCCACGCCATGCCGTGCGAGCGCATCGACAACCTGAAGCGGCGCACGCGCCGTGTTTTGAACAACAATCGCCATCAGAGCTCATCCACGGTACGGGGAAAGATCGACTGGAAGCCTTCCGCATATTTAGCCTCGCGACCGCCTGCCTGTCCGCCCGAGTTGCGGCGGAAGTGATTGGCTCGGTTTTCCGCCACGTTCTGATAGTAAGCCCACAGATGCTGCTGGCCTTCCATGCACTCGATCGCGGCCCTTTTCTTTGCCCACACTTCTGTAATGTCGAGGATCGTGTCGGGTTTCCAGGAGCACTGCTCGGTCTGATGCGGTTCGAACAGATAAAGCTGAGGCGCTCCGAGGATTTTTTCACCCGGGTTATGGCCCCAGGCCTGAGCAACCATTCGGCATTCCAGCGCCACACGGGTGGCGTATGGATGATCGGTGTTATAGGGATCTTCGAGTGAATGTGAGAGCATGAATTCCGGCTGGACACGACGGATTACATCGACAAGATCGTTGCGCGCACTTCGATCCGCCCGAAGCGGATAGTCCCCGAGGTCGAAGAATAGAATCTCGCGTACATCGAGCGCTTTCGCGGCGGCTTCGGCCTCCTTGCGCCGGGCTGCTTTCACTCCCTCGAGGGTCATACCCTCCTGCTTCCACAGCTTGGCGCTTTCCCCGCGCTCTCCGTAGGACAGGCACACGACTGATACGTCGTACCCCTTGGCTGCGTGGAGCGCGATCGCGCCGCCGCAGCGCCAGACGAAGTCAGCGGAGTGGGCGCTCACGACGAGCGCAGTCTTGTTGGTCATATCACTTCTCCTGTTTGTCGACCGCCGCCGTCGCCGGCGGCGTCCCATGACTATGAAAGCTCGGTATGGTTGGAAGACCCCAGGCCTGACCCTTTTTGCGCTCTGTCTCCGTCCAGGTTACCGTCTCCCAGGAGGGATCGAGGATGAGCCGCGCACCGGCATTTGCCACTTCGACCCGGTTTCCCGCCGGTTCGTAGACATAGAGGAAGAAAGTGCCTTGAATTGCGTGTTTATGGGGGCCGGTTTCGATGAAAACGCCGTTCTCCAGAAAGATGTCCGCAGCACGCAGTACGTCCTCACGGCAATCAACGGCATAGGTCACATGGTGAAAGCGGCCGCTCATATCCGAGTGATCTTCTGTGTAGGCGATGTCGTAAGTCTTGTTGTTGACCGTGAACCAGCATCCCCCAAGCCGCCCATTGTCGAGTTGTATTTGCTCGGTCACGCGGCTGCCGAGCGCCTGGGCCATGAAGTCGCGAATAGCGCTCACATCTTTGGCAAGCAGATTCAGGTGGTCGATGCGCCTGACGGCAGCACCCCGGCCGTGGTAACGTTGCGCGAGGTTCTTCAGCGCCGGACGTTCTGCAGGAGGAGCGACGTAGCGCTTGGTGTCGTAGTAGAGCTCAAAGACGTGTCCGTCAGGATCATGGAAACGGAAGGCCTTCCCGTGGCCCATGTCGCCGTCGACCCACCCGATCGCGCATCCCATCCGTTCGATAACGTCAACGCGCCGCTGAAGCGCCTCGGGTGACGCTGTCCGGTATGCAACATGGCCGACGCCAGTTGTCTTCGAAGCCGTCAGTTTCAGCGTGTGGAACTCATAGTCGTCCCATGCTCTGAGATAGACCGAATTATCTTCGCGACCGCTCTCCGTCAGGCCATAAACATTGACAAAGAAGTCCAGGCTCTCCACCGGTTTATCCGTAAGGAGCTCAACATGCCCGAGGTGAGCAACATCGAAACAATTTTCTGGCATCCAATCCTCCCACAATCGCGTCGCGGTTCCCTACTGCGACACGGGCTGCAAAATCACACCGTTCGAGACGCCCAGATTTAAGATTTTGCGCGGTGACTGTCGCGACCGAGTTTTGCGTGCTGACGGAAATGATATGAAGCCGAGCCAATCTTGGCCAATCGCTTTCAGCTGCGGGGTTATAAAATTTGGCTAATCCTTCCCCTCCAACCCTTATTCCAAGCAACCCGGTCGGGTCGGCGCCGCTGGAAACTTTCACCGTTAAGGTTTCCTGCGCCAGAGCAGCCAGTTTCTTCAGAAACAGCACGTTTCAGAAAATTCGTCGTGCCAAAGACCGGCAGCCGTGCCGTCACCTGCCCCCCTTCGGCGGCCTCAGCCGTTCGCACTATCGCGGTATCAGCGATGGCGAGCCATTTCGTTGTTACCTGACGTGTGGTGCGGAGATTGAAGCGCAAGGGTATTCGCTGCGCGAGCGCGTGACTTTTACCGGAAGCACTACGTTGCGGAAAACACCCGACGAGTCGCTCTAGCGCCTCAAAATGCCACCAGCCGCCACAACGGCCTCGGGAGTATCGACGTCCAGATGTGCCGCTTCGCCGATATCGACATCGATGACCGGCAGCCCCGATGTCTCGATTATATGCCGCGCCCCGACGTCGCCTTCAAGCCGCATCACAGCGTCGCCGAGCAATCGGGGAAGAATGACCGGGTTGCCACGCTTGCCAAGTGAGACTGCGCGAACGATTGCCCGGCCGGAAGCGGAGCGGAACGCTGCGATGAGGAGGTTGAGATCGGCTGTCGTCACGCCGGGCATATCGGCGAGCATGACGAGGACACCGTCCGAATAGCGGGCTGGCGCGGCCGAAAAACCCGAGACAAGCGAACTTGCCATGCCGGATGCGTAATCAGGGTTTTCGACAGCGGTCACGTCCAGTCCCGACAGTGCCGCCACAATCTCGCTCTGCCGGTGGCCAGTCACGACGACGACGGGGGCCGCGTTGGTGGCAAGAGCGGTTTTCGCAGCACGGCGCACCAGCGGCTCCCCATCGAATTCGGCCAGCAGCTTGTGGGCGCCACCCTCACCCATCCGGCTGGCTTTCCCGGCAGCCAGGATGACGACCGCAACGGTCGCGGGTCGGCGATGATCCTCTGAGCTTTCCCGCGGTCGTGGCCGACTCTCAATTTCCATCAGCAGCCCTCCGACACCCATGCTCGTCAGATCATGCGCATCCGGCTTTTCACCAGCCAGGATGCGATCGAGAATCCAATCGAAGCCATTTTCCTTAGGGCTCCGCGCACAGCCAGGCGCCCCCGCGACATAAGTTTCGCCAATCCGTCCGAGAACAATAAGATTGCCAGGATCGACGGGCATACCTACGCTCAGAATTTCACCTCCCGCTTGGCGGATAGCTGCGGGGATTACATCGTCCCCGTCGATCACAGCCGATGCTCCGAAAACAATCACGAGTTTTGGAGAATTATCTGGAGCTTCCAGCGCGCGAGCAATTTCGACCGCGAGGGAGTCTTGCCGGTGAGCCACACGTTGCTCGCGCGCCAACTGGTTCCCATATACAGCTAACCGCCGCTCCAGAACCCGAGTCGTCTTTTCCATGACCGCAGGTTTGAGCGACGGCAGTTCCGTGGCGATAAGCGACACCGCGTATTGTCTGAACGGTTTGACCTCGAAGGCCGCGGCCGCGCTCAAGGCGTCACAAGCGGCTTCCACCTTGATACCCGGCACAGCAAGCGGAATGATTTTGAACGTCGCTACCATGTCACCAGCCCGGACACGCACATGATCTGCTAGACAAGCCAGCGTGATCGCCGGATCGATCCGATTGACGCGATCAACAACACGACGATCTGCAATGAAGAGCCCGTCACTGGCGGCATAAACATTGACGCGTCCGGTTGCGGCCTCAGAGAAACGCAGGTGGTCCGGCGCAATAGCTGCGGCAAGCCTCCGGGCCGCTTCGTCTTCGTCGAGGTCGCCGGCCTCGATCCGCGCTGCGGTGATGCTCGCGATCCCGGCCTGCGTGAGCGCCTCAACATCCGCGCGAGAAACACGGTGCCCTTTGCGCAAGGTCCGCTCCGGCAGTTTGACTGCGTGCGCGAGCATTAGCCCTTCCGCACCGGCGACTGGAAATTCGCCGAATTTCATCGGGTGCCGCCCTCCCGCGTTATGATATCTCGCGTCCGCAACGCCTCAATAATCTGCGCTAGGATGGCGACCGCGATCTCAGCCGGACTGGAAGCGCCGATAGGCAACCCGACAGGCCCTTTGATGCGGCTGAGCGCTTCGTCGGCAAAGCCCTCGGCCCTTAGTCGTTCCAGACGCGACGCATGAGTTCTTCTGCTTCCGAGCGCCCCGACATAAAAGCAACCGCGACGCAAGGCCTCGGCAATCGGGAAATCGTCTATTTTCGGATCATGCGTCACTGCGACGAGCGCAGTATAAGCGTCGAGCGGATTGTCCTTCAGGGCGTCTGAGGGCCAGGCAGCCACCAGGTTGATCCCGGGAAAGCGCTCAGGCGTCGCGAAAGCCGTCCGGGGGTCAATGATACGGACATTGAAACCAGCGAGTGCTGCCATTTTTGCCAAGACCTGGCTGATATGAACGGCTCCGATAATGACGACATCGGGTGGCGGCATATAAACGTTCAGGAAATAGCGACCATCGTTAAGCTCAACAACCGTCGAGCGTCCGGAGCGGAACGCACGAGCCATCGCCTCGCCAAGGCCACCGTCAAGCTCATCGCCTTCCGCAACGACCCTGCCATCGCCACTGCCGAGATTGGTAATCAATGCAGCCGCAACCCGCGCCCGCCTACAGGCGTTCAGCCGCTCTAGCGTCGCCAACTCCATCAGCCGAGCCTTTCTACATAGACGCGAATGCGCCCGCCACAGGAAAGGCCGACGCGCCAAGCCGTCTCATCGGCGACGCCGAATTCCAGCATCCTTGCCTCGCCAGTCCCAATGACCTCCAGTGCTTCGATGATGACCGCACCTTCCACGCACCCCCCGGAAACCGAGCCCTCAAAATTGGCCTCACTATCAATTACCAGATGGCTTCCTGGTGGCCGCGGTGCCGAACCCCATGTCTCGACGACGGTGGCGATCGCGACCTCCCGGCCGCTCCTCCTCCACGTCTCCGCAGTCACCAGTGGATCCAGATTCGTCATCATCTCATTCATGCAGCACCTCTTACGGTCTCCAAGGCATTCCGTCGCGTCGCCGGCCAGATTCGAGCGCAGCTGGAGGATCTTACTGTCATAGCCGGTTTCGCCATCATCCCTTACCCTCGCCACACCGGAACGATACCGTCATTACGATTCAACGCGCCAGCCCTTCTGTGGTCGCCTTATACCGATCGCGGATCCCGGCGACCTAGCTTCAGGACTGGATCCTATTCTGCCGGTGCGTTCGCGATCGATTGGACATTCGGGGAGTTCAATCTTGTGGCGCCTGCGAGTTTACGGATCACAACGAATAGAACCGGAATTAGGAATATGCCGAAAACGGTTGCGGCAATCATCCCGCCCATCACGCCGATACCGATAGAGTTCTGACTGCCAGCCCCCGCGCCCGAGGCGGTTGCGAGGGGCAATACTCCCAAGATGAAGGCGAAGGAGGTCATGAGGATAGGTCGAAGCCGTTGACGGGACGCTTCGATTGTTGCCTCGATGAGGCCCTTGCCTTTCAATTCCTCCGCCGTAGCAAACTCAACAATGAGGATCGCGTTCTTGGCCGTGAGCCCAATGGTCGTCAGCAGCCCCACCTTGAAATAAACGTCGTTCAGCTGGCCGAACTGGCTTGCCGCGATCAGTGCTCCCAAAATGCCCACCGGAACCGACAGCATGACGGACAAGGGCACCGTCCAGCTTTCGTATAGTGCAGCCAGCGCCAGAAAGACGACGATCACAGAGATGATGTAGAGCTGGAGAGCCTGATTGCCTGCAAGACGCTCCTCCGCTGACAGGCCAGTCCACTGGTGGGAAAAGCCTGCTGGAAGATTATCAACCATACGGTCGACCTCATCCATTGCCTGCCCGGAACTTACCCCAGTTGCCGGCGAACCCTGCAACTGAACTGCGGACACGCCGTTATAACGCTCCAACCGTGGTGATCCGAACGTCCAGTTGCCGGTGGCGAAAGATGATAGCGGAACCATCTCACCGAGATTATTGCGGACATGCCATCGCTCGAAGTCCTCCGGCTGCATGCGAAACTCCGCGCCGGACTGGACATAAACACGTTTTACACGGCCGCGGTCGAGAAAATCGTTGACGTAGGTGCCTCCCCACGCCGTCGACAGCGTCGCGTCGATATCTGACAGGTTGATGCCCAGAGCGCTCGCGCGGTCGCGATCTATAGCAATCGAATATTGGGGCGTATCGTCCTGCCCGTTGGGGCGTGTGCCTGTCAGCCGGTCGTTTTGCGCGGCGGCTCCCAATAGCTGGTTGCGAGCGCCCATGAGAGCCTCATGCCCTGCGTTGCCGGTATCGCGAAGGAAGAAATCAAAACCGCTGTTGTTTCCGAAACCCGGAATGGCTGGAGGAGCAAGTGCCACGACGCGCCCATCGGATATCTTCGCAAAAGCTGCCATCGCGCGCCGCACAATCGCCGCAGCCGACGCCTCAGGCGTTTGCCTCTCATCAAAATCCTTGAGCGCGACAAATACGGTCGCGACATTCTGTCCCTGCCCGCCAAAACTGAAGCCAACCGACCCGAATATGCCTTCGACGTAGTCGCGCTCGTTCGTCAGGTAGTGTTCTATGACCTGA
Source organism: Rhizobium sp. NFACC06-2 (assembly GCF_900101425.1). Lineage (NCBI taxonomy): Bacteria > Pseudomonadati > Pseudomonadota > Alphaproteobacteria > Hyphomicrobiales > Rhizobiaceae > Rhizobium > Rhizobium sp. NFACC06-2. The sequence goes on from NZ_FMVA01000013.1 coordinate 88,573, forward strand.
TCGAGAACTCGCCGTGTACGATCAGCCGTTGCACCGGGTGGTAGCTGGACGGCGGTGACAAGGCGCCCCTGATCCTCTTCGGGAAGAAACGCCGAAGGCAGCCTTGAAAATAGAAAGCCCACCCCGATTGCAATTGCCACACACATCACGACCCCAATAGCAATGCGGCGAAGCAGAAGCTGAGTGGTTTTCTGGTACGCGTTTGTAAAGCGAGAAAATCCTGCATTGAACCATCGGAACGGCGCAGCCTTTTGTGCACCATGTTTGGGTCTCTTGAGGAGCGATGCGCACAGAGCAGGCGTCAGCACCAGCGCGACAAGGACAGACAAGACCATGGCCGTGACAATGGTCACCGAAAACTGCCGATAGATGATACCGACGGAGCCAGAGAAGAACGCCATCGGAATGAACACTGCGGCTAGTACAGTTGTGATGCCGACGAGAGCGCTGCTGATCTCACCCATCGACTTTATTGTCGCCTCGCGCGGATCGAGCCCTTCTTCCTCCATGACCCGCTCGACATTCTCGACGACGACGATGGCATCATCCACCAGGAGACCGATCGCCAGCACCATCGCGAACATCGTGAGCGTATTGATGGAGTAGCCGAAAAGTTCCAGGACGGCGAACGTCCCCAGAAGCACGACCGGAATGGCCAGCGTGGGGATAATGGTCGCTCGGACATTTTGCAGGAACACATACATCACGATGAAGACGAGAACGACGGCTTCGATGAGTGTCATCACCACTCCTTCGATCGACAACCGGACAAAAGGAGACGTGTCGAACGGGTAATGTACATCGACGCTGGCCGGAAAATTCGGGCGCTGCCGCTCAATCTCGGCACGTATTGCTTCAGCGGTGTCCAGTGCATTGGCACCGGACGCCAATCGGAAACCGACCCCGGCGGCAGGCGTTCCACTGTAGGTACTTGAGAGGGTGTAACTCTCTGCCCCCAGCTCGACCGTCGCAATGTCGCTCAGGCGGATGACGGAACCGTCTGCATCACTGTGGAGAATAATCGCCTCGAACTGCTCCACGGTTTGCAGGCGACTGCCTGCCGTAACCGTTGCATTGAGCTGCTGCCCACGTCGCTGCGGCAGGGCGCCAAGCTGCCCCGCTGAGACCTGCGTATTTTGCGCGCGGATCGCCTGCGTTACATCGCTTACCATCAACTCGTGTTGAGCCAGCTTATCCGGATCGATCCAGATCCGCATCGCATAGCGATCCGACCCAAGAAGCCGCGCTTCCCCGACGCCGGGTACGCGTCGTAACGTATCCATGAGCGAGGTATCGATGAAGTCGGCGATGTCGTTCCCGTTGAGGCTTCCATCAGACGATGCGAGAGCGGCAATCAAGAAAAAGCTTGCCGTCGACTTCGAGACGGTCAACCCGCTATCGAGGACGGCCTGAGGCAGACGGGCTTCGACGAGCTGAAGGTTGTTTTGAACCTGCATCTGCGCCACGTCGGGATCCGCTTCGCTGGTAAAGGTGAGTGTGATTGATGACTCGCCCGTCGCCGTGGAGTTCGACGAGATGTAGTCGACATTGTCGATCCCGGTCATGCCTTGCTCGATTACCTTCGTGACCGAGTCTTCTACGGTCTTCGCATCTGCTCCGGGATAATTGGCGGTGATCCGAACTGCAGTCGGCGCGATCTGAGGATATTGGGAAATCGACAGCGACGGGATCGAGAGGGCCCCTGCCATCATGATCGCAACTGCCAGGACAATAGCGAAGATGGGACGTTCGATAAAAAAACGCGACATGATCTGTATCCTATTGAAGTGACAGGGTGCGCGAGCCCATAAGATTGTTGGTGTCGCGACGGGGTTGGTGCGACGACACGGAGGCTTCCTCGACGCTGCGCACTTCGCCAGTGTCATCTTCAACGACGGCGAACTTGATTCGGACGTTCTGTCCCACCCGCGTTCGCTGCGAACCCTCCACCACAACGCGGTCGCCTTCAGCCACGCCGGCGGTGACGAGCCAGCTGTTTCCGACTGACCGATCAACGGTTAGAACGCGCTCTTCTATTTTCGTTTCATCGGTGACAAACCGGGCGACGGCTTGTCCGCGGGGATTGCGAGATACAGCCCGTTGCGGGACAAGAAAACTTCTTTCGACGAAGCCTTCTTCGATAAGGGCGCGCACATACATGCCCGGCATCAAAATGCCGTTTGGGTTGGGGAAGACCGCGCGCAGCGACACCATTCCTGTTGACTGCGAAACTGCTGACCCAAGGAACTGAAGCTTGCCAGGATGAGGGTAACGTGAACCGTCCTCAAGCTTCAGTTCAACTGTGACATAGTCCCCGTTTGATCTGATGCTGTTGGACGTCAGTGCCTTGTTGAGAGCCAGGAGACTGGCACTAGACCTCACGAGATCAACATTAATGATGTCGTGCTGACGGATGACAGTCAACGGCTGCGCCTGATCCCGCGTAACCAAAGCCCCTTGCGTGACGGTTGAGCCATCCACCCGTCCGCTGATCGGGGCGACTATCTTTGTGTAGTCAAGTTCGATGCGGGTAGTTTCAAGTGCCGCCGTTGCCGCTGCAACGTCTGCTTCCGCCTGGAGCAATTGAGTCCGGGCAATGTCCAGTTCCTGCTGGCTCACGGCATTGTTGGCGGTTAGCCGCTCATAACGTTCGAACCTGGCCCGGGCACTCGGCACGGCGCTCTCCGCCCGCTGTAAGTTGGCCTGAGCATTTCGATAGGCAGCTTCAAAGGCCGTCGGGTCTAGCTCGTAAAGGACGTCGCCGGCATCGACCTGGCTACCTTCTTCGAACACGCGTCTCTGGATGGTGCCCGTCACCCGCGGTCGAACCTCAGAAACCAGATGGGCGCTCGTACGCCCCGGCAGTTCACGGGTAAGGGGTACGGTTTTTTGTTCAAGTACTTGAACACTTACTTCGGGATCCGGGGTCGCGACGGGCTGTTGTGCCTCAACCTCGGAATTGCAGCCGTGCAACACGAAAGTGCACGATACGAGAAAAAGCGTCTGAAGGAGGAGCCTGGGACGTTTGATCATTTACTGCCTCGTGCTGAAGATTGCCATTGATGGAGCCGTCGCGGCGATTGCTCGCTGTGTAATGGAGGCTTGTCGCGCCGATATGCCGGGGGCGTCCGAAATTATATCAATCTGTCGGAGCTACGGCGCACGTTTCGGCGCCGTAGCCCCGACCTTAGGTAAATCCCCTATGACGCCTCTTGAAACAACTCAGCACTCGCTAAGCGCAATTGACTGAGCAACTGTTCGGACGTGGCAGATCGTTGCTGGGCGAACCGCAGCAGCTGCTGCGCGGCCATGAGAGCGTTCTGATGGTCGAGCTCCAGTTCGTTTTCTTCGCAGAAAGCAATGAGTGCTTGCTTGATCTCACGGATCTCCCAAAGTCCAAGGGTCATGTTAGGTCTCCGACGTGCTGAATTGACGTCATAGTGACAGTGCGATGTCTCCTGGTTTTGCCAAAGATGTAACAACTGATGTCGCAATACCTGCATTCGATTGTGTTGTATCTGCTACCCCAACTGGCGTGATCGAGAATCCCCTTGACGCCAATAGGATAGAGTCCAAAGTAGAGTGCCACCGGAATTTTGCGATCGCTGGGTTCGACCGTTGAATGGTCGCAAGTAGGTGTCGCTCGTTGAAGAAACTGGCTCAAAGAATTTCGCCCGTCTGCTTGCCGCGGGCTTGGCCATTTGGAGCCCGTTGTTGCTTGCGCATCAAGGCGCGTTTCGCCAATCGGCGGCTCAGCGCCGTGATCAGGTCGCACTTTGACAACACCTTCCACAAGAAGGTTATGGAGATCGGCACCGCGTTGAAGCGATTGAGTCCGCACCAACGCGGGAGCGTTACATTCGGTTACAATTTTGACCTGCCCTGCGAAATTTCCGCGACACCCTCACCGTAGTTTTGCCAAGTCGAGATGAAGCCAGCGGCAGATCGCCATCGCTTCGCCGACAGTCTGAAATCTGAGAGAAAACAGTCATGGAAAATTTCAGAGACGATTATCTTCCCGTTTGCAGCCCAAACCTCACGGCATTGCCCGGGCTTTGCTTGCCGACGTCTTCCTTTTGGTCGTGGTGGTTGGGGTGAGCTTGACACTCAACTCCGTCGTGGCCTGATCGCTCACGCGAACCGTCGGACACTGACGCTCCAGGCAAGCGTGAGCGACCGCATCAGCGCATCGCTTGTCATGGCCTGCAGGACGTTTATCCGGCGCCAGCGTTCAATGATAAAACATTCGTCTTTCGTGGGATCAATCAAGTTCTTTCGATTTTCAGTAATATCGCTTCGCCTCTGACTCTCTGGACACGTACTTCGTCCCGATACAGAAAATATCGAGGTTGTGCAGCTGAGAGGGATCGGTTCGTCTCTAGGCGAGCCAAGTTCAATGCGATCACCATCTTCATTGCCTCTGGAATGACGTCCCATGGGTCAGCCAGAGATCGAAAAGTTTTCTCCGACCCCTAGGCTCAGGACTCATTAAATCATAGCCAGAAGATGACGGTTGCAGCGATGCATATGCTTGAGAAGAAAGCGTGTGCGCAACGGTCGTAACGGGTTGCGATGCGCCGCCAGTCCCTGAGCTTGGCGAAAAGGTTCTCGACCTTGTGGCGCTTTGTAGAGCGCCTTGTCATAGGGGTATGGCACCTTCCTGCTTCGGCTCGAAGGGATGCAGGGTTCGATGCCCTTGGCCAGCAAGGCTTCCCGAAACGCGTTACTGTCATATCCACGGTCAGCAATCAGCGCTTTGGCTGGCGGCAGAGCATTCAGCACGAGACGAGCGCCCCTATGGTCGCTCATCTGACCTTCGCTGAGCAGCATGATGATCGGGCGTCCCTCCCCATCGCAAACGGTGTGCAGCTTGGAATTCAGTCCGCCTTTTGTTCGCCCGATACGACGGGGAACATCCCCTTTTTGAGCAGGCTCGCCGCCGTGCGGTGTGCTTTCAGTGGCCACGCCAAGAGCGCAAAGACCGAAAGCGGAAGCACTCTATGTAATAAAAATCCCACAGTGCTTTTCCCCCAGGGCAGTTTGGCCGAAATGAGAAATATTTTGTCCGAATGTCGAAATGCTGGTGATCAGGAAGCCGATTAGAAGACAAACGTAGTCAAGTTATCTGAATCGGGGCGATAGAGCATGAGCAGCTATTTGGGTGGCCAGCCAGGCGGACGAATTAAATTCCTAAATAAACATAGAACGACATGCCTAGTTCGCGTGTCGATGCTTGCGATAGTCGCCACGGCGGCTATCTCTGCAAACGCCCAAGAAGCGAAAGAACAGGAATCGACTATCCTCAAGCCGATCATCATAACTGCACGAAAAACGGAAGAGCAAATAAGGGATGTACCTCAAAGTATCACCGTCGTGACGCCGGATGATATTGAAAGTAATGCACTCGATTCGAGCGGAGCGATAGCGGCGGCTTCTCCAAATGTCGTATGGCAGAATGCATCCGTGGGCAGACAGTTCTTTTCAATCCGCGGCATCAGTTCGCTGGGCGTGCCGAACAACTTCTCCGATGGCACAATCGGCTTTACGGTTGATGGCATACCACAGAGCATGTTGAGTTCCCAGAACATGCTCTTCGACATCGATCATGTTGAAGTTCTTCGCGGGCCGCAGGGGACGCTTTGGGGCACGAATTCCCTTGGCGGTGCAATCAATGTGACCACCAAACAGCCGGACGGCGAACACGAGGCAAAGATCACGGCGGAATACGGAGAACATGGCTATGCCATGGGCGAAGCCACACTTGGCGGCGTGCTGATTCCCGACGCTCTGAACGGGCGAATGGCAATCCGTTTCAACCACTATGACGGGGATATCGACAGCCTGTTTACCGACGATCTTGGTGCAAGAAAAATCGGTGCCTTCCGCGGAGGGCTGCAATTCATTGGCCTCGATGACACGACCATCACACTGACCGGGAATTATCTTCGTGACAATTCAAACGCCCCCTTTTCTCTTTTGCGTGGAGCGCCGGGGTTTCCGATCAGTGGGGTCGTAACAGAACCGGACTATGTCACGACGCATGCCGATCTCGGATTGACTATCAAGCACGAGTTCGAGAACTTTTCCCTCACGTCCATCACCGGCTTTCAGAATAACAAGATGACGGCCCGGACCGAAGCAAATGACGTCCTCATTCCGTCGTTGTTCCCGTTGGTGGGGAGCAATGTCTGGCACGGCATCGACAAGGAAAAGATCTTCAGTCAGGAAATCCGGCTTAACTCACTTGAAGGGGACGATATCAGGTGGGTCGTGGGAGGGAGCATCAATTATTCGGATCTCGACCATAGCTGCACCGCTCCCCAATGTGCGCCATTCCCATATTCCGGTCTCGTCACCATGGACACGAACCTTCGAGCTTTGAATCTCGGCCTGTTCGGCGACGCTTCCATCCCGCTCGGCGACAAATGGGAAGTGTCATTCGGGGGACGCCTGAGTCATGATGACATCAAATTAAAACAGACCAACGATCTTCGTGTTGCCAGCCTCACTGGCGACAGCGAAGCCGATGGCACCTATCTCACGGGACGCACAGCGCTCGCTTACAAATGGACCAATTCTGCACAGAGCTACGTCTCCATCGCCCGAGGCCATGGGACCAGAATCTACCCGCTGTTTTCTTATCCGAACAACGGTTCCGTGGCCGATGCTTATCCGGCGGCCGAAAACTGGACTTATGAAATTGGCACCAAGGTTGCGCTTTTCGACGACCGTCTCGAACTGGACGGGAGCGTCTTTTACAACGACGTGAAGAACGGCGTCCTGAGCTATTACGATCCCGGCCTCGGAGGCTTTGCCACGACCTTCCAGAGTTACGAGACGTCTGGGTTCGAACTGCAGGCGCGTGCTGCAATTACGGACGAATTGAGCTTCAACGCGGGCATAGGCTACACACACACCCGCCTCGGCTCGGACGGAGCGAGCTCGATTTTCGAAGGCAATCGGGTTCCCAATATTCCGGAATGGAGTATTTCGGCGGGCTTGGCTTATGAAACGGATGCTGAAATGGTAGGCTTGCCCGGCTCGTTCAATGCCGCCATAGATTATCAGTACAGAAGCTCTCGCCCTGCTGATGTGCAGTCCACATTCGACCTTGACGCCTATAGCATCGTCAATGCTCGGGTCGGCTGGAAAAACGCGGGCGGTGATTTTGAAATCTACGGTTTCGGGCGCAACCTGTTCGACGAACGCTATGAAACGTTCGGCTCGGCTGGTTTCCTCGGCAGCCAGCTTGTTTCCGTGAGCCAGGGCCGCGTCCTGGGGGTGGGGATTTCAAAATCCTTCTGACCGGCTACGCTATAGCAGCGCTATGATGGCATGTGCGTCTGCGCCAATACTGATTGAAGATGATGAAGAGGTTTTCCAATGCCTATCCTGGAAGAATTCGAGACTGAATTTGATCCTGATACGGTGGATAAACCTCTCATCGTCGTTGGTGCAAAAAAAGCGGTTTCCTATTGGGAGAAGGGACAACACGCACACAACAAGGCCTCGCTTTTGCTGAACCTCAGAGGAATGGTGACTTGCGAAGCAGACGATGGTGTTTGGATCGTCCCTCCCCATGCTGCGCTGTGGATGCCCGCAGGAAAAGCTCATTCGGGGCGCTTGTCTGGTAACATCGAATGCTACGCGGTCTTCATCGAACCTGAATTGATCACCAGGCAGCCAAAGTCTTGCGCAACCCTTTCCGTTTCGCCTCTTTTGAGGGAACTGGTTCTTAAATGCGCGCAGTCGCCTGTCGATGCGCCGTTCTTCGACGCGGATTTTCGCATCCTGGCTGTCCTGTTGGATGAGTTGGATGCGGCACAGGAGGTCAAACTCTCGTTTCCGATGCCCAAGTCAGTCCCCCTTCAGCAGCTTGCAGACTTGCTTCTGAAACATCCAGGAGACAAGGCGACGCTCGCCCAATGGGCATCGAGGATAGGCTTGAGTGAACGCACCTTGAGCCGGTCACTGCTCGTTGAGACCGGGATGAGCTTTGGCCGGTGGCGACGCCAGTTGCATGTTGTCTTAGCACTTCAGCGACTGGGCGACGGCGAGATCGTTCAAAATGTCGCGATAGATCTTGGATATGAAAGTGCCAGCAGTTTCGTGACAATGTTTCGAAAGACGTTGGGAAAGCCGCCGGCCCGGTACTTGATGGACCAGACCTACAGCCTGGCCGAAGCGCGCCCGTCCTGAGATGGGCGCTTCCATCCCGTGCACCTGACACAAGGTGTTCCCCAAATCTCGAAACGAACATGGGCACTGGGTCAGGCGCGGCCCGCCAAGTGGTATCAACTCGTCCGCGCCCCTAATCCCGCGACGAAAGCCCGAAGTAATTGATGATCGTTTGTTTTTCCCAGACCTGAACACCCATTTCCATTTCAAACAGCTTTGATAGACAATCGGGAGTGAACACCTCTTCCGGGCGCCCATCGCAGAAGATGCGGCCATCCTTCATTGCGATGACACGATCTGAATGAGCCGCTGCGAAATTGATGTCGTGCAGGACTGTGACGATTGTCTTGCCGAGTTCGTCGGCGGCACGCCTCAACAGTTGCATGGTGATGGCGGCATGCTTGATATCCAGACTGTTCAAGGGCTCGTCGAGCAAGAGATAATCCGTGTCCTGGCAAAGAACCATGGCCAGAAAGACACGTTGCCTTTGACCGCCTGAGAGCTCGTCGACGAAGCGCACCTTGAGGCCGGCGATGCCGAGGTAGGCCAGGGCCTTGTCGACATGTTGGTGATCCGCTGGCGTCAGGTGTCCCCGCGAATAGGGATAGCGTCCGAAAGCCACCAAATCCGAAACCGTCAGCCGCACCGAAAAATGATTGTCCTGCCTGAGAATCGAGAGGAGCTTCGCCAGATGCCGGGCCGGTATAGAAACGATGCTCATTCCATCAATCGTGATGGCACCACTCGTTGGCGGTGTCAGCCCGCTGATGAGGGACAGGAGCGTTGATTTCCCCGCACCGTTAGGACCGATAATGGACGTCACTCCGCCACGCGGGATTCCAACGGACACGTTATCGACAACCACCGTCTCGCCGTAGCGCTTTGTGAGGCCTCGTGTCTCGATCAAGTTGCTCTCCGGGTGATGAGGAACAGAAAAACGATCCCGCCGAAAAATTCGATGAGGATGCTCAGGCTCGTTGTGAACGCAAACAGGCGTTCAAGTACGAACTGACCCGCGATCAGAGTGGTTGAAGCGATGAATACCGCCGCTGGCAAAATGAAAGCGTGGCGATGGGTGCCGGCGATCCGATAGGCGAGATGTGCGACAAGCAAGCCGAAAAACGTGACCGGCCCGACCAATGCCGTCGAGACAGACACCAGCACCGAGACCAGAAAAAGCGCTACCCTGACGGATCGGCTATACTCCATCCCAAGACTGATCGCAGTTTCACGGCCAAGGGCAAGGACGTCGAGATCGCTTCGCGTCCGCCAGCCAATCAGGGAGGCTAGACCGATCAGAATGGCCGATATTCCCAATAGATCGGCACGAACAAGATTGAAACTTGCAAACATGCGATCTTGCAGCACGGCGAACTCTCCGGGATCAATCACGCGCTGAATGAAATTGGAAACGCTGCGCAGGAGGATTCCAAACATCAGACCGGCCAGCGCGACGAATTGGAGATCCCGTTTTCCACCGCCCAACATCCATCGATAGATCAATACCGAAGCGCCGACCATGATCGCGGTCTGTAGAAGAAAGAGGATGTGCGGGTTCTTGCTGCTCATGGGCAGGTGGCCGAATCCGTAGGCCAAAACCGTCTGTATGAGTATGTAGAATGCGTCGAATCCCAGGATTGAGGGTGTCAGAATTCGATTTTCGGTTATCGTTTGAAACACGACCGTCGACGTCGCGATGGCATAGGCGACCAGTAGCAGTCCTGCCAGTTTTTGTGTTCTGAGACCTAGAGCATAGGACCAGTTCGGCCCTAGATCGACAGTGAGGAAAGCAAGGGCCGCCAGAAAGGCGATAGCCGCCAGGAAGATGAGGATCGCTATCGGTCTGCGGTTGTCGATCGATTCAGCCATATCGTGATGCCGCCCTTTTGAGGAGAAGCAGGAAGATGGCGCTTCCGAGTACACCGACGATTGATCCTAGGGGTATTTCGTAGGGCCTTACGATTGTCCGGCCCACGATGTCGCAACCGAGCACGAATACCGCGCCTAGTAACGCCGTCCAGGGGACCGCTCTCCTTACGTTATCGCCAATTATCGTGCTGACGACGTTCGGCACCACCAGTCCCACGAATGGCACCGCGCCGACCGTCGCCACGACGGATGCCGTCACAAGGGCGACAATGCCGAGGCCCACGACCAACGTCCGTTGATAGTCCACACCGAGATTGCTCGATATGTCCTGGCCAAGTCCGGCGAGAGTGAAGCGATCGGCAATCGCATAGGCAGCAACGGCAGCGACAAATGACACCCACAGCAATTCATAGCGACCGCGGAGCACCATTGAGAAATCCCCCGTCGACCATCCGACGAGTGATTGCAGAACGTCGAAGCGGTAAGCAATAAATGTGGCGCCTGCGTTGATCACACCGCCAAGCATCAAGCCAACCAATGGAACCAACAAGGGCGATCGCAAAGGCGCACGTTCCAGCACTGCAAGAAACAAAGCGGTCCCAAGTAATGCCGTCGCGACCGACACAAGCATTTTAAAGAAAACAGGCAGGCCGGGTGCAATGAGGGTTACGACGAGAAGGCCAAATATCGCCGATTCTATCGTTCCAGCCGTACCCGGTTCCACAAAGCGGTTCTGCGACAGCATCTGCATGATGGAGCCGGCGATCGCCATCGAGGCGCCGGCTAGAACAAGAGAAATCGTGCGGGGAACTCGGCTCGAGAAAAGGATCAATCTCGCCTTTTCGCTCTGCCCGAAGAACAGATCATGCGGCGACAACGTCACTGCGCCGACCGAGAGGCTGACGAGCACGAGCGCCGAGAGACCAAAGAGACCGATGACGAAATACTTCACTGCGATGCTGCCAGCGAAACTTGCCCTCACTGACCCCTGGACAGAGCTTTGGAAAGCTCGTCGGCCATCGCCTGCATCGCGATCAAACCGTCGCTAACAATGTACCAATTGACCGGATCGAGATAAACGACGTGACCCATTTTCCAGGCTTTCGTTTGCCTGATCAGTTCGTTGTCAACGACCTGCTTAGCCGAAGCACCAGCCTGCCCAATCGCGGCGTCGCGATCAATGACAAAAAGCCAATCGGGATCGGTCTCAAGTACGAATTCAGGTGAGACGATCTGGCCGTGAAAGCTGGTGTCGAGGTCCTTGACCGCCGGCTTTATGCCAAACGTATCATAGAGCATCCCAAACCATGTCCCGGGTCCCATAGCAGACATCTTGCCACCTGTCGTCATGACCAGCAGGCCGTTTCCTGTTGCGCGCGCCTTCTCTTTTACCGACTCGACGGACTGCCGTAGTTTCGTCACCCGTTCAGAAACCTCTTTCTGCTTGCCGAATATCTCTCCCAATTCTTCGGCATATTTGATTGTGCTTCCCAGCCGGTTCTTGAGGTCAGGAGTGAGATCGATCGTCGGAGCAATTCTGGATACTTCCCCGAACTTTGGGCTTGATCGACCGCCAACGATTATCAGATCGGGTGCCATCGCATTGAGGGCTTCATAGTCGGGTTCGAAGACGGATCCGACCTTAGGATACTTCTGACCATCGAATTTATGCAGATATGGAACAAAAATATCGCTCGGCACCCCCTGCACGTCAACACCGATAGCAGACAAGGTGTCGAGAGCCGAAACATCTAGTGTCGCAACGACGTTCGGTTCTTTCCTGACCTCGGTTTCACCCCTCGCATGGTGAACCATAACTCCGCCCGCATGGGCATTATCGAACGATGCACACAATGAAAACAGCGTAACGACGGCAGCGAGATAGAGAGTTCGTGACATGACTGTTCCTAGAGCCTGAGCCGAAACTGAGGACGGATGATGTCGATCGTTTGCGACCGATAAAGATGATATTGTATGTCATGTTTGCTTGATTTCTGCATATCGGCATCCGGACAAAATATATCGCGATCCGGCCAAATGGCTTTGATCGACAGGATTGCGTAATCCGGCCGTTTCCTGCTTGCGCTTCGAGCAGATGTCCCGGGTTTTTACCTATCCGGCTCTTCCGACAAGAGACGCTGAGCAAATCCCAAAGCCTCTTCTTCGGAACCGGCAATTAGCAACGGATAGCCCCAGAATTTTGCGAATGCCGCCGCAAACGCTTTCATAGCGAGACGTTTTGCGCCGCCAGGCTCAATGTGGACCATGCCTTTCACATAGGTCCGCAGACCCTGTTTGTGTTTTTTCATCCATAGAGAGACCTGCTTTTTTTCCTCCTGGGTGTGCTCGTGGTCGTCTTCCTCAGCGGTGAGACTGAGAAAAACAAACTTCTCCTTCCGTGCCAAAAGAGCTTCGAATCTTTCGAAATCTTCTTTGTGATCATGTTCTGGCTCTGCGTGATTATGTGTAAAATCGACCCAGACGTAGGGGAACTTAGAGGCGTCCATTTTCATGATTTTCTCCTTCGACCTTGCGTGATTGCTTTTTAGCCATTTGAGTTTCGGAGACGCAGGCTTGGTGACAGGTCAACGCTCACAGCTGACCGGGTCCTAATTCGGCATTGACCGAACTGTCGTGATTTTGGTGCAGCTTTTCGGCTGCGGGCTGACGCTCTCTCCAGGTGATCAGGCGATAGAACATTGGAATGAAGAACGTCGCGATGAAGGTCGCCGCAAGCATCCCACCAATGACGCCGGTTCCAATCGCGTGGCGGCTGGCGGATCCAGCCCCGCTGCTGATCGCAAGCGGCAACACACCGAGAATGAAGGCGAGCGACGTCATGACGATTGGGCGGAACCGGAGACGGGCACCCTCAAGTGCTGCTTCCGCAGCAGTGACACCCTCCCGACGCTTGAGCACCGCGAATTCAACAATCAGGATCGCGTTCTTCGCCGCCAGTCCGATCAGCGTTACCATGCCGATCTGGAAATAGATGTCATTTGTAAGGCCCCTCAGCATCGTCGCGAGAAGCGCTCCGAACAAAGCAAATGGAATTGCGGTGATGACAGCCAGGGGCAGGCTCCACCTTTCGTACTGCGCGGCCAGAATGAGAAACACCATGATGACACCGAAAATCATGGCGAGCGAGCCTGATCCGCTGGCCTCCAGTTCCTGATAAGCCGAGCCGGTCCATGCGATCTGGAATCCATCTCCGAGCGCCTCTCTGGATACCTCTTGCATGGCGCGGATCGCGTCACCGGACGTATAGCCGGGGGCCGGATCGCCCGTCACCTTGCCAGACGCGAAGGCGTTGAAGCGCTCCACCTGATCGGGGCCGATCGTCCGCGTAAGCGTTACGAGTGCGCTAAGGGGAACCATACTTCCTGAATCCGATCGCACGAAGACTTGTCTGATATCATCGGGCGACTCGCGGAAGGGAGCCTCCGACTGAAGGTTGACCTGATAGTTTCGGCCGAACAGAGTAAAGTCGTTGACGTAAAGGCTGCCGAAGGTAGCCTGCATCGCATCGAAGACTGAGTTGATCGGTACCCCGATCGCCTTGGCCTTCTCTCGATCCAATGTCGCCGTAAAGCGAGGAATATTCGTGTCGAAGCTTGTACGGACCGATGTCAGTTCCGGCCGTTTGGCAGCCAGTTCGACGATCTTTGACACTTGCTGGCCCAAAGCTTCGGTTCCCAACCCCGCCCGGTCTTGAATATAAGCCTCAAAACCACCCGTCGTTGACATGCCCATGATGGCTGGAGGGTTGAATGCCAGAACAACCGCATCCTTGATGCCGGCGTTCATCCCCATCATCGGTCCCGGCAAATTTCTCGCATCCAAGTCCGCGGTCTTACGCTCGTCCCAATCCTTCAGGTTGATGAAGGAAGTGCCGACATTAGATTTGAGGCTGCTCGAAAGAATGTCGAAGCCGGCAAACGCGAACACCTGGCTGATTGCCGGGTGCTCCGACAGGATTGTCGTCGATTGGTCCATTGCTTCTTTGGTCCGCGTCAGGGAGGCGGCGGGCGGCAGCATTGTGACAGTGAAGACTACGCCCTGATCTTCGTCCGGAACGAGTGAGCCCGGCAGGGTATAGAAAAGATAGCCGGTTGCTCCAAGCATACAACCGACGATGAGCAATCCGATCGTAAAGCGCTTGAGGAAGAACCGAACGCCAGCCGTATAGCCGCGCGTTAGTGCATCAAATCCGCGGTTGAAAATCCGGAAAGGCAAAAGCGGTTCGGTGTGGCCCGGCTTCAGCAAGAGGGCGCACAACGCGGGAGTAAGACTAAGCGCCACAATGCCAGACAGGATCACGGATATGGCAATCGTGACGGCAAACTGCTTGTACATTTCCCCGGCGAGCCCACCCATGAACGAGACCGGGATAAAAACGGCGCACAGCACCAGCACGATCGCGATGACGGGACCTGTCACCTCGCTCATGGCCTTGATGGCCGCTTCTCGCGGCGAGAGTTTTTCAACGCTCATCAGACGCTCGACATTCTCAAGCACGACGATTGCGTCGTCGACGACAATGCCGATGGCGAGTACGAGGCCGAAAAGGGTCAACAGATTGATCGAAAAGCCGAGGAGATAGATGCCCGTAAAGGTGCCGATGATCGAGATCGGCACAGCGATGACCGGAATGAGCGTCGCTCGCCAGTTTTGCAGGAACAGGAAAACAACAAACACCACCAACACGATCGCCTCGATAAACGTGTGGATCACCTCATCAATCGACACCTGGATGAAGCGTGTCGTGTCGTACGGAACGGCATATTGGATCCCGTCGGGGAAGGCGATTTTCAGTTCATCCATCCGGGCCTTGATTGCTGTCATCGTGTTCAGGGCATTGGCGCCGGGCTGCAGGTAGAGTGCGATCGGAACAGCGGGTGTACCATTCAACTGGCTATCGAGCGTGTAGCTCTTGGTACCGAGTTCCACACGCGCGACGTCCTTCAGACGCAGGGCAGCCCCGTCGTCACCGGAGCGCAGGATGATGTTCTCAAATGCCGCAGTGTCGGGAAGCCGTCCCTGGGTTGTGACGGTGTAGGTGAAGGACTGATCGTTTTGACTGGGCTGATCGCCGATTTTCCCCGCGGCAAACTGTGAGTTCTGCTCCCTGATGGCCGTGGCGACATCTGTCGGAGTAAGGTCGTATTGAGCAAGTTTATCGGGCCGCAGCCAGATACGCATGGAGTAATCGATGTCGCCAAGGATTTTTGCGTCACCGATCCCGGGAATGCGTTTAAGATCATCGACAATGTTGAGAAGCGCGTAGTTGCCAACAAACGCACGATTATATCGCGGGTTTGACGAATACATGGCGATGAAGCCAAGGATCGACGTGGACTGCTTCTCGACGGTCACTCCCAGCCGCTTAACGTCCTCCGGGAGCGAGGCGGTCGCACGCTGGACGCGATTGTTGACGTTGATCGTTGCCTGGTCTGGATCTGTCCCAAGGGCGAACGTGACGGTGAGCTGCATCGTCCCATCATCGGAATTGAACGACTGCATGTAGATCATGTTGTCGACGCCGTTGATCTGCTCCTCGATCGGAGCCGCAACTGTCTGTGCCAGCGTTTCGGCAGTTGCGCCCGGATAACTTGCCGTCACCACAACCTGTGGCGGCGTCAGTTCTGGATATTGCGCAATTGGGAGAAGACGCAGAGAAGCAAGGCCCGCAAGCACAAGCACAATGGAAATAACGGCGGCCAGAACGGGCCGGTCGATGAACAATCGCGATGTCATGATGATTCTCTCGTAGCCACCGTCCGTGTTGGATAGCGTGTTGATCCGCCGGATCCGTGGCAAAACGGCTCTTCCGGCGCATCCCGCGCACACGGGCGTTTGGCGCACTCTTTAAACTGGTCGTCGCGTCCGCCTTGGAACGCGCGACCTTCTCAATTTTTAGCCAGTTGGGTCGAGGCGTTCAGATTTTCTGTTACCTGAACAGGCGCTCCGGGCATCACCTTCATGATCCCTTCGGAAATTACCTTATCGCCGGCAGAAAGACCGGAGGTCACGAGCCACTCCTTTCCGATCTTCTGTCCAAGGGTGACTGGGCTGATTTTCGCCTTCCCTTCACCATCGATCGTATAGACGAATTGCCCCTGCGGTCCCTGCATCAGCGCCATGTCAGGAATCGTAATCGCGTTGTCCATCGAGACTCCCGTGATCCGCGCGCGGACAAACTGGCCTGGAAGCAACTTTCGGTCCGGGTTCGCCACAACTGCACGAGCCTGAAGCGTGCCGGTCATTTTATCGATCGTTGGCGAGGTGAAATCGACGATGCCCGTATGTTCATAATCGGAACCGTCGGCAAACGTGACGGCGACCTGAAGCTCAGGCTTATCCCCCTTCGCTGTCTTCGAGGATATCAGGCGTTGCACCTCGGCGGTTTCATTGTCGGAAAACGAAAAATTGACGTAGACGGGGTCGAGCTGCGTGATCTTTGTCAGCAATCCTGCATCGCCATCCGTGCCAATCAAACTTCCTTCAGATACCTGTTCCATGCTGGTCAGCCCGTCGACTGGCGCGACCACCGATGTATGATCCAGATTGAGCTGTCCGGCAGCAACCTGTGCGCGGGCGACCGCAACTGCCGCCTCTGCAAGCTCGCGCGCTGAAATAGCGTCATCACGAGACTTCTCGCTTCCGACGCTTTTCTCAAAAAGGTCGATGCTGCGCTTTTCTTCGCGCCGAGCCTGGCTAAGCTGAGCTTCCGCTTGCTTCAGTTGCGCATCGGCTTGCTCGAGTGCCACCTTGTATGGAGCGGGATCGATCGAAAACAGGGATTGCCCGGCTTTGACATAGGACCCCTCTGTGAAGTTACGCTTCAAAAGAATACCGCCCACCTGCGCGCGCACGTCAACATCACGCCTAGCCGCAATCCGTGCCGAGTATTGATAGGTCAAGGCAACGGATTTTTGCTTTAGTTCCACGATGCTCACAGCTGCAGGAGGCATCGCCGAAGCCTCCTGCGCGTCGGACGAATTGGAAAGAAGGGATGTAAGCGCAACGGCGTAAAAGAGCCTTTGCGCAAGATTAGGTACTTGAATGCTCATTCGACGGTCCAGCAGGTTTCAATGCCGCAGCGTGCGGTGGGACAAATGGGGGCTGGTGTTTGAGACTGGGGTCGGAGTCAAACACCAGCGCATCCAGATTTCCTATGGGGAAGAAAATCTGGACTTTGGTAGTCATAAATTATCGAGGATTGTTGTTGGCGTCATTACGCAATACGGTCAAAATATATCGCGATACCGCCAGCTTTTCATGCGCCAAGTGCTGCGGGTTAGGTACTCACTGCGCATTGCAGAAATGGGATCGTGGCGCATGCCGGGAGGCGCCTCAACTAAGCCGACCAGGCGCCGCGACACGCTCGTCTCTCGCGGATGCCAAAACAGTGTGGGCTCGTGAAGCGATACCTGAGAGGCCCGTCGCAATTTTCGCAATCACAATCGCGACGCAATCTCTTTTAGCTCGAAACGACTGGGATAGATGGATACTCCAGATTATCCAGGGGAACCTGGGTGTTGCGTGCCCGATGCCCCAGCTTAGCCCGTTCCGGCGCCCTCACTCGCCGGGCGGGCCAACGCGGCGAATTTCGCAAGAACCCCGCGAGTGTAACGGGGCTTTGGCTGTATCCAGTTGGCTCGGCGACGAGCGATCTCGTCCTCGCTAACGTTGAGTTGAAGAAGGCGCTGATGGGCATCAATGGTGATCTGATCACCTTCCTCGACAAAAGCAATCACGCCGCCCTCGAAAGCTTCAGGCGTCACATGTCCCACAACCATCCCCCATGTCCCACCAGAGAAGCGGCCATCAGTGATAAGTCCGACGCTTTCTCCGAGGCCGCGGCCGACAAGAGCGGAGGTGGGTGCGAGCATTTCCGGCATGCCTGGGCCTCCCTTCGGGCCCAAGTAGCGCAGGACAAGGATGTCGCCGGGGCGAATACGATCTGCCAGAATGGCCGCCATGGCAGTCTGCTCGTCCTCAAATACACGAGCCGGGCCCTCTATGACGGGCTTCTTGAGTCCGCTTATCTTTGCAACAGCACCACCTTCGGCAAGATTTCCCTTTAGGATCGCAAGATGACCTTCACTGTAGAGGGGTTTGCTGAGCGGACGGATCACTTCCTGATCGTGCCTTGGATCGTCGGGCAATTTGGCCAACTCCTCGGCCATGGTACGACCCGTGATTGTCAGACAGTCACCGTGAAGAAGGCCAGCATTCAAGAGAAGTTTGAGAACCTGCGGCACGCCTCCTGCAACGTGCAGGTCCGTCGCCATAAACCGTCCTGAGGGCTTGAGGTCGCAGATGACTGGAACTCTTTTGCGCACGCGCTCAAAGTCATCCAAGTGCCACTCGACCTCGGCAGCTTGCGCAATAGCCAGATAATGCAGCACAGCATTGGTGGAGCCACCTGTCGCCATGATCAAGGCCACCGCATTTTCAATCGACTGACGGGTGACGATGTCTCGTGGCTTCAAGCCTTTTTTGACAGCCTCGACGAGAGTGCGGGCGGACTGCGCAGCGCTGTCAAACTTCTCCTGGTCCGGATTTGCCATATTGGCCGAGTTGAGGAGAGACATGCCTAAGGCTTCGAAAGAGGAACTCATGGTGTTGGCTGTGTACATGCCGCCACATGACCCTGTCGTCGGACAGGCGTTGCGCTCAATCCCTTCGAAGTCTTCTTCTGTCATCCGTCCGGCCATGAAGGTACCGACTGCTTCAAATGCCGACACGATCGAGAGAGCTTGCCCCTTCCAGTGTCCTGGCTTGATCGTGCCGCCATAGACGTAGATGGCCGGGACATTGGCGCGCAGGATGCCAATCATGCCTCCCGGCATGTTTTTATCGCAGCCACCGAGGACAAGGACGCCGTCCATCCACTGACCTTGTACCGACGTTTCGACACAGTCCGCAATCACCTCCCGGGAGACCAGAGAATACTTCATGCCTTCCGTTCCCATCGACATACCATCGGAGATTGTCGGCGTGCCGAAGAGTTGTGGATTTGCGCCTGCCTCTTTTAGTGCCGCCGCAGCAGCGTCCGCCAAGGGTTGTAGGCCGGCATTGCAGGGCGTGATCGTGGAGTGACCATTGGCTATGCCAATCATCGGCTTCTCGAAATCTGCCTTTTCATAACCCAGCGCATAGTACATCGCTCGATTGGGTGAACGAGCTATTCCCTGAGTAATATTTCGCGACCGTTCGTTGTACGGCATCTTGGCCTCCCTTAGTGTTTTAGCTTGGTGATGATAGCGGCGACAAACTAAGGCGTGAAATATATTATTCGTTCTGCTATAGGTCGTTACACATATTAGTAGGAGCCTCGATTGGATCTCAGACAGCTCCAACAGTTTTTGGCAGTCGCCGACGAACTTCATTTCGGTCGTGCCGCAACTCGTCTCAACATGTCCCAGCCGCCCCTCAGTCAGGCGATCCAGGCCTTGGAGCGCGAGCTCGGGGCAAAACTTTTCGAACGAACCAAAAGAACGGTGAAGCTATCTTCCGTCGGGCGATTATGGCTGCCACACGCACGCCGTGCGGTGGAGCATGTTACATCTCTCCCTGCTTTGGCGGCGCGTCTTGCTCGTGGTGAAATTGGACATCTGCGGATCGCTTTCGTCAGCACGGCCGATTATAATCAATTGCCCGCTTTGATAAGCGGCTACCGAACTGCCTATCCGAATGTCGAACTTTCTCTGCGCGAGGCAACGAGCGACGTTCAGATCGAAGCAATCCTGCGGGATGAAATTGATATTGGGGTTGTGATTGGCCCGACAGACGCTGCGCTGCATCCCAGATTGCAATATGTCACGCTTTTGCGTGAAAAGCTGGTTGCGGCAGTACCTGATCAATGGATCTTGGAAGGACGCGATGGCTTCGGGAAAGAAACTGTTTGTCCCGAGGAAATTTTTGCGGCGCCACTTATACTTTTTCCACGGCGTTCAGCGCCTGCGTTTCACGATTTGATATCTGGATACTTCAATCGCCATGGTGCCAACTTCTCGGTTCATCAGGAAGCAATACAGATGCAGACCATCATCGGATTGGTCGCCGCGGGATTGGGAATTGCATTGGTCCCGGAATCCATGAGGAGCCTCGAACGGAAAGGGGCGCGTTACCTGGTCTTGGAGGGAGAAGTTCCTGAGGTAGAGACGGGCTTCCTATGGCGCAATGACAACACAAACCCGGCTCAACAGAACTTTGTAAGAATGGTGACGAACACCATCTATCATGGTTTAGATGCCCATCGTTTTGGTTGATCGCCGATTGCGGCTCTCGCAAACGAGGGAGGCCGACCTTTTAACCGAATTCCGCCAAACCACAATCACAGCCCGGCTGGGGATAGCGGTACGCGGGCCAAAGCTGGCCAGATCCATCGGTCATGCTCAAACTAGGAAGGCAACGGGTGTCCTGAAGCAATTCGAAGGTCCCGAAATCGCCTGATCCGGCAAGGTGAGCGGAAGGTACCAGACGCCGGGCGCGCAGGTTCTTAGGTTATGCTGTTGAACCCTTCGGAACCGCCGGCCCGGTGGTCGCTGGTCCTCGATTCAGGATCTACCCGTGTAAGCCTGGCCGGGATCACCACTTATAGCTCAATTGCGCGACGACGCTCCGGCGAGCGCCGTACTGGCAAAATAGCGTGCTCGCGCATTGACCGACATATGTCTTATCAAAAAGATTGGACGCATTGACGCTTAGATTCAAACCTTTGAGATCTGCATTTGCTACACCGAAATCGTATCGGATCGAAGCATCGAAAAGCGTGGTTGCTGGAAGCAGCATTTTGTTGGCGGCATCGCCGAAATGCGCATCGACGTAGCGGACGCCGGCCCCAAGGCCGAGTCCGCTCAAGGGGCCATCCTGAACGGTGTAATCGAGCCAGAGGTTAGCGATATTACGTGGAATCTGCGCGGGCTTGTTTCCCTTGTAGTCATTGCTCCTGGTCACCTCGCCATCCATGTAAGTGTAACTGGCGCGCAAGCTCAAACCATCAGTCAGGGCGGCGACCGCCTCGGCCTCAAAGCCCCTCACCCGCACCTCTCCGGTCTGAACGCTGAATGTGGGATGAAGCGGGTCTGTAGTCGCGACATTTTGTTGCGTGAGATCATAGGCGGAAAGCGTTACGGAGCTGTCATAGCCGGCCGGCTGATACTTGATCCCGACCTCGTATTGCTGACCCGTCGTCGGCTCGAACGGCGTTCCGCCGAAATCGCTCCCAGGCGTTGGCTCGAACGACGTCGAGTAGCTGACGTAAGGGGCAAGCCCGTTGTCGGCGAGATACACAGCGCCCGCCCGCCATGTGAATTTGCCGTCGTCCTGCGGAACGGTCGTGTTGGCCAGCCTGTTTTTCGTCGACGATTCCGCAAGATCGTAGCGGCCAGCCAGCGTGAATGCCCAGTTGTCGATACGCATCTGGTCTTGGACATAAAAGCCAGTCTGTTCCAGCGAAGAGTCTTCGCTGCGTGTAACCGGTGGCAGCAATGTCGGTGCGCCATAGACAGGACTCAGAATGTTAAGGCTCGTCGCCGCTGCTGTTCCGAACAGGAAATCGGACTGCACATTGCGATAATCGACCCCGATCAGGACCGTATGGTCGACCGGACCTGTCGAAAACTCCGCCTGCGCCTGATTATCGACCGAGAACGAGTCCAACTGCTGGTCGACAAAGGACCGCCGCCGCGCCATCGTGCTGCCGACAACCGCAGCGCCCGAATAGCTCACATAGCGGTAGTCAGCATCCTGCTGATCGTAGCGCAGGTTCTGTCTCACCGTCCAGACATCGCTAAAACGGTGCTCGAACTCGTATCCGATCGACTTTGAGGCGCGGATAAACCTGTCGAAGTCCGGTTCACCGGCATAGAAGCTTGTAGAAATGAAGCCATAGGATGCCCGCGTCAGTGTCCCGATCGGCGGCAGCACATTGACCTGATTGCCGAGATCCTCGCGAAGATAGCTGCCAAGGATGGTAAACCGGGTATCGGCATCAGGCTCCCACGTCAGCGAAGGCGCAAAGTATTGCCTGTTGTCCTTGCCGTAGTCGATCTGCGTGCCGCTGTCTCGTGCCAGCCCGACCAGACGATACTGAAATTCGCCGTCCTGATCGATAGGCCCACCAAGATCAAACGAGGTCTGCTTGCGATTATGGGTGCCGTAAGAGACGGTAACCTCATGAACGGGATCCTTTGTCGGCTTCTTGCTGACCAGATTGACGAGACCGCCGGGCGCGTTCTGCCCGTAGAGGACTGACGACGGCCCTTTCAGCACTTCAATCCGCTCCAAACCATAAGGTTCAGGGCGGCCGAGGCCGGCAAAGGTGCCTTCCGTCAGCTTGAGAGCGTTTAGGTACTGAGCAGCGTCAAACCCACGGATCAGCGTTTTATCGTATCGAAGATCGACGCCACCCCAATAGTCACCACGGACGCCAGACGTGTATTGGATCGCTTCGCCCACCGACTGCACATGGCGTGCTTCCATTTCCTTCTGTGTGACCACAGAAATCGCTTGAGGTGTTTCCTGCAAAGGCGTGGACGTCTTGGTGGCGGAGCGCGCGGTCTTGGCAAGGAACGTCCCGGAGTCGGAGCTTTCCCCGCGCAGGATGATCGGCGCGAGCACCGTCTCGCCCTCTTGCGCTTGTCCAGGATAGGCGGACGGCAATAGACCGGCGGTCACAATAAGAACGATCCGGGAGCCGGATGATAAAAGACGCCGATTTATCAACTTACAAATCCTAGAGCCTGCGTAATCGGAGCAAGTTGACCTGAGCGACAAGCTTGCTATACGAGCCATAGAAAAAGCAGATGTTTTGAGTCAAGTTCAGATCGCGCTGATCGTGAAAGAGCCGACATGAGTGACATTATGGCAATATCCCGGCGGGATTTTCTGGCGCAGGGCCTGATGGGCGCTACCCTGTCGCTCGCTATGCCTAGCCTTTTAAGGGCGCAGACGCCCGTTGTCGTCCGCGATTTGCTCGGCCGAGAGGTTCGCTTGGCTCAGCCGGCCCGCAGGGTCGTGCTCGGCCAAGGACGCTTTCTAAGCATGATCAGCATGGTGCATCCGGACCCGCTCGGATTGCTGGTGGGCTGGGCCGACGATCTGAACAGCACCTTCCCGAATGAGGCCAAAGCCTGGACGGATCGTTTCCCGGCCTTGAAGGCTCTCCCTATCATCGGCGCCCGTGTGGGCAGCGACTATGCGATCGAAAACCTCCTGATGCTTCAGCCGGATCTGGTGCTGATCAGCCGGTTTGCAGCCGGGCCAGTCAACGCGGATGGGAGCACTGCTTTTATCGATACATTAACGGGGTCGGGGCTGACTGTTGCCGTCATTGATTTCGCGCAGGATCCGCTAACCGACACGGTACCCAGCCTTCGGATACTGAGCCAACTCCTTGGCCAGCAGCCAAGGGGGGATGAAACGGTCGCTTTCTATCAGGAGACATTGAAGCGCATCGTGTCACCTTTCGCTGGCAGATCGGTAAACCCGGTGAATGTTCTTTTCCATAGCCACGCGGGCGTAATGCCCTGCTGCGCCAGCATTGGAAAAGGCAGCTTCGCCGATCTGGCGGAAATGGTCGGCGGTCACAGCATCGCCGGGGATGTGTTGAAGAAGGCGGTTGGGCCACTCAATCTCGAATACATTCTGACCCGCCAACCCGACGTCTATGTGGCGACGGGCGGGCTTCGTGGCGAGGGCGCCGGTGGCATCGTCATCGGTGCGAATGTCGACGAAGGCCGCGCCCGGGAGAGTTTGGCACGGATCGTGTCGGACGAAGGCCTGAGTCAGATGTCGGCGGTCCGCAACAAGCGCGTGTACGCACTTTGGCATGGCCTCAACGAGACACCATTGCACCTTGTCGCGCTGGAAGCTTTGGCAGGCTGGCTCAATCCCGACCTGAAGGGCGAATTCGATGCAGGACGAACACTGAGCGACTTCCGCAAGCGGTATCCGTTGTTGCCGCAGGATGGCGTGTACAGCGTCGCGCTGACCCCAGAGACTTAGATTTGAAAGCATTGTCGTGACATCAGCTCCCAGACTCCACATCTATTCAACCCGTCATCGGGAGTTCACGCAGCTTCTTGCAGACGGCTTCACGGAGGAAACCGGCGTCGCCGTGGATATCACCGACATCAAATCGGATGCACATCCACGTATGTTGGCGGAAGGCACAGACTGCCTTGCCGATGTCGTTGTCACACTGGATTTTCGCCGCCTGATAGTCTTGGCGGAACTCGGCCTGGTACAGCCTGTCAGATCGAACGTCCTTGAGCGGCTGGTACCGGAGCATCTGCGCGATCCGCAGGGGATGTGGTTTGCGCAGTCGATGCGCGCCCGGCTGATCTTTGCAGCGAAAACCGTTGACCGGAGCGGCTTTACTTACGACGATCTTGCAGCAGGGGAATGGAAGGACCGCCTGATCATTCGCTCGGCTGATCACATGTTCAACACGGCGCTGATCGCAGCCTGTCTTGCTGAATACGGCGATCGCGCGACCGAGACATGGATGAAGGGGATAGCCGCCAACCGTCCCCTCAAAATGGGCGGCGATCGGAACGTTGCGCGCGCGATCGCTGACAGGAATGCCGAAGTTGGGCTTGCAAATTCATATTACTACGGAGAGATGCGCTCTGGCATCTGCGGTTTGGAGCAGCAGGGGTGGATGGAAAGCCTCAGAGCCTTCGTCCCCACATTTGCCAACGGCCGCACTCCCGTCAATATCACCGGATCAGCTGTCGCTCGCCATGCTCGGCATCCGGAACTAGCCGTCGCATTCCTGGAGTTTCTCGCCGGCGAAAAGGGCCAGCGGATCTATGCCGATCAAAGCTATGAGTATCCCGCATCGCCAGACGTCCCACCCAACGTCCTGATCCGGGAAGCCGGTGAGCTTCATCCCGATACGACGCCCTTCAGTCTCGTCGCTCGCCACAGTGACCGCGCCGTTGAACTCGCTGCGACGATCCCGTGGAACTAGATGACATGGACAGCCCCGGCGCGAAACATTCCCGAGCCGTTGTTCGATCCGGCGGCAATTTGGCGCGTCGTTACGCGGCTTTCGTACGTGTGCGTGTCGCTATCCTCGCTTTGCTGGCGCTCGTTCTTGTTGTCGCTTTTCTGTTCGACGTTTTCACCGGCCCTGCGGCTCTTTCCCCGATCACCGTTTTTAATGGTCTGCTGCAGCCGGACAGCCTGCCGGGTCCGGTCCGCTACATTCTTTTCAACGTTCGTCTGCCTTATGCCGTGATGGCGGTCCTGGTGGGGGCGTCCCTGGGACTGGCCGGCGCGGAGATGCAAACCGTGCTGAACAACGCGCTTGCCAGCCCCTTTACTCTCGGTGTTTCCGCCGCCGCCACGCTTGGCGCGTCGCTCGTCTTGATATTCGGGCTCCCGTCGACCGGTCTTCCCCAGGAAGTCGTCATGCCGGCGAGTGCGTTTGTCTTCGCGGCAATGGCCGCGATGCTCATTCATGTTCTGGCTCAGACCCGCACCAACGGCGCCGATAGCGTGGTTCTGTTCGGCATAGCGCTGGTTTTTGCCATCAATTCCATCGTCGCCTTGTTACAGTTCGTGGCGGATGCAGACACGCTGCAGCAGATCGTTTTCTGGGGCATGGGCAGTTTCTCCCGCTCGACTTGGCCGAAGATTGCAATCGTTGCTGCCGTACTCCTGGTCGCATTGCCGATTTCATTGCGCAATGTGTGGAAGCTGACCGCGCTTCGCGCCGGCGATGCGCAGGCTGAAAGCCTCGGAATCGATACCAGCAGGTTGAGACGTAACGTCATGTTGCGCGCGAGCCTCCTTGCCGCCGTCGCGGTGTCGTTTGTCGGCACGATCGGCTTTGTCGGGCTGGTCGGCCCCCACATCGCACGTCTGCTTCTCGGTGAGGATCATCGCTTTTTCCTTCCGGGCGCAGCGTTGGCGGGCGCTCTCATTCTTTCCTTGGCTTCGGTTGCCTCGAAGACGATCATTCCCGGTTTGATCATCCCGGTTGGTATCGTGACGTCGATCGTGGGCGTCCCGCTGTTTCTCTCGCTGCTGATGACCAGAGACCGACGAGCATGAGTGGTTTGATAGTCAGCAATCTTTCGGCGGGATATTCCGGGCGACACGTGATCCGTGATCTATCTCTTCCTGCCATGCCCGCGGGTACGTTACTGGGGCTGCTTGGTCCGAATGCCTCGGGGAAATCGACGCTGTTAAGAGCAATCGCCGGACAGGGCCAGAGTTCGGGCCAGATCAAATTAAACGATGACGATCTGAACCTCCTGTCGCACGCGAAACGCGCGACCTTGGTCGGTTATCTGCCGCAATCCTTGCCGGGAACGACGTCCCTTGTCGCTTACGAGGCCGTCATGGCCGCTTGCAGAGCTGTCCAACCCGGCTTTCAAAAAGAAGCCGTCGAGGATGCGATCGAAAGCACGTTCGACGATTTGGGTATTGGACATCTCGCTCTGGAGCGCATGAACCATTTGTCCGGCGGGCAGCGCCAGATGGTCGGCCTGGCACAGGTGCTCGTCCGCAGGCCGAAACTGCTTCTGCTCGACGAGCCGACGAGTGCCCTCGACCTTCGTTGGCAGCTCTCGGTCATTTCGGCAGTACGGCGCATGCTCGCGCAAACCGGCGCCGTGGGAGTGATCGCGATCCACGACATCAACCTGGCGATTCGGACATGCGACCAGCTCGCAGTACTCGATCGCGGGCAGATCATCGCCAGCGGATTGGCATCCGCCGTGATCACTCCCGACGTCATCGCACGGGCGTATGGAGTCTCATCTCGCGTTGAGACATGCTCAAGAGGCATCCCCTTCGTTCTGGCCGACGCAGCGCTGAGTTGATCCGGCGCGCTTACGGATAAGCCGGGCGGTATCTACCTATAACTCGGCGACAGTTCAGGCAGACGCTCAATGAGTTCGTCCCTGGGATCTGAAGTCAAGCTCCGCCTTGGGCGAAATCTAACGCTTCGAAATCCTTCTTCGAGAACGTCCGCTTTCTCTACATCGGATGAACCGGACATACCTTGCCCGACTGCATGCGATACGCCACCATAGATGCCAGACTGGGGATAAGCTCTCATGCCCCGCCAGTTCATCCGGTTTCGACACTGGCAACTATCTCAACCGTACAAGGTAATCGCCCGTGAGTTCGTCGACCGTTGAAATGCCGAGCAGCGCCATGTTGCGATACAGTTCAGTGTGAAGAAGCTCTGCCGCTTTCATGACACCAGGCAGTCCGCCAACGGAAGCCGCGTAAAGGAAGGGTCGACCGACGAAAACAAAGCGTGCGCCGAGGGCAAGAGCTTTCATGACGTCGGTTCCGCGTCGAAATCCACCGTCCACCATTACCGGCATCCGCTCGCCCACCTGATCAACGATCGCCGGGAGGGCGGCCAAAGGCGATAGCGCGCCATCGAGCTGCCGTCCGCCGTGGTTGGAAACGATCACTCCGTCGGCGCCCACAGCCTGAGATCTGGCAGCATCTTCAGGATGCAGGATACCCTTCACCACCAGCTTCCCGGCCCACCGGCTGCGGATGCGCTCGAGATGTGTCCAGTTCAGATGATCCTTGCGTCCAAAATCGCGCATGACATTGGAGGAGACGATCGGGGCACCGCGCGTTGCATAGGAATTCTCGAAATGCGGTACGCCATGCTGGAGCAGTGTCCGCATGAACGTTCCAACGGTCCACCGGGGATGAGTGATCCCCTGCCATGCCAGAGCGAGGCTCGGTCTGAGCGGCGTGGAAAACCCTGCCCGGATATTGTTTTCCCGGTTTGCCAGGGCTGCGGTATCGACGGTGAGCACGAGCGTCTTGAACCCGGCTTCAGCCACCCGGTCAACCAGGGCGTCGATCCGCTCCGGTTCTCCCGGGAGATATGCCTGAAACCACGTGCTCGGGGCAGTCGCAATCACATCTTCAAGCCTGATCAATGACGACCCGCTCATGATCATGGGGATTTCGGCTCGGATGGCCCCCTGGGCGAGAGCGAGATCGCCCCGGTAGGCCATGAGAGCACTGATGCCCATCGGGGCGATACCGAACGGAGCGCTGTAGCTTTCGCCGAAAAGTGTCGTCCGTGTGCTCCGTTGAGAGACGTCCCTCAGCACGCGTGGCCGGAAGGCGTACTTGGCGAATTCTTCCCTGTTGTGACTCAGCGACGCGCCGGTCTCGCTGGCTCCTGCCACGTACCCGAACAGCGGTCGCGGCAGGTGGCGTCCGGCAGCTTTCTCGAAATCATCGAGGCAGAGATAGTTGTGGAGGTCGCGCGCGTTTGCCTGCATCCGCTTATCCGATCAGGATCGCCCGCAAGTCATAGACGTTGGTTCCGGTCGGCCCGGTGACGAGGAGATCGCTTGTGGCGTTGAACCCAGTCCAGGCGTCATTCGAGGCGAGCAGGTCGTGGAGATCGAGGCCGGCGGCTCGAAGCCTGCCGACCGTGGACCGATCCATAAAAGCGCCGGCATTGTCTTCGGAGCCGTCGATGCCATTGGTATCAGCCGCAAGAGCCGTAATACTTCCATGCTCGGCGACCTCGATCGCGAGCGACAGACGGAACCCAGTGTTTCG
Source organism: Rhizobium sp. NFACC06-2 (assembly GCF_900101425.1). Taxonomy (NCBI): domain Bacteria; kingdom Pseudomonadati; phylum Pseudomonadota; class Alphaproteobacteria; order Hyphomicrobiales; family Rhizobiaceae; genus Rhizobium; species Rhizobium sp. NFACC06-2. The sequence goes on from NZ_FMVA01000013.1 coordinate 117,199, forward strand.
TCCGCCTTTACCTCTGCCCTGAAGCGTGGCCGTGGTTTCCCTTCCCGAAAGGATCACTAGGGGTTTGCGAAACGACTGATCGTGGTCACACTGTTGATCACTATTCTGAGGAAGCGCAGGTCCCGTGATCAGCACGTGGCCCTGAATGTGCACGTCATTTGCATTCGTCGCATTCATATGTGCGCCTCGTCTGTTTTAATTTCTGGAACTCGAGAAGGAGCAGCCCGGATCGCGGTAAGCGACCCTGGTTTTCCGACGGTTTGGACATATCCTCGCGGGTGCCAATCGAGCCTGCATCTCTCGCCGTACACGCCGCCGTTACCCGTTCTGGGTTCCCCATTTGCGGACTGTCAGTAGTTCGATCGTCCGGAAGACAAGTCCTTCGACCACAAGACCAATGACGATGACGGTGAGCAGCCCGGCAAACACGCCGGAGGTTTCGAGCGCGTTTCTGGCCTCGAAAATGTACCAGCCGAGGCCGGCGGCATTTCCCGAGACACCGAAGACCAGTTCGGCTGCGATCAGGGTACGCCATGCAAAGGCCCAGCCGATCTTCAAGCCGGACAGGATCGACGGAAAGGCTGCGGGAATGAGGATGAAGAACACCATCCGCAAACCGCCAAGACCGTAATTCCGGCCAGCCATCTTTTGGGTTTGGCTCACCGAAAGAAAGCCCGTGAAGGTGTTGAGCGATACCGCCCATAGGACGGAGTGCACAATCACGAAGACAATACTGCTGGTGCCGAGGCCGAACCACAGGAGCGCCAGTGGCAAGACGGCGATGGCTGGGAGGGGATTGAACATGGCCGTCAATGTCGCAAGCAGGTCCGTACCAAACCGCGTCGAGATCGCGAGCGTCGTCATCACCGCGGCAAGCGCGATGGCCGTCGCATAACCAGTCACCAGAACCTGCAAAGAGGTTATCGCTGCGGAAGGCAGGCGGCCAGAGACGATGTCGCCCCAGAGCGTCGTGACGGTATCGCTGAAAGACGGAAACATCAGCGGGTTGCCGAGGTAACGAGCATAGACCTCCCAGATCACGCACAGTCCGATCAGGACAAGCGCACGGCGAAACCCCGTGATATTGAACAGGCCTTCCAGAAAGCTGATATCCTGCTTGATGCTGCCGATCTGGGCAATATCAACTGTCTTGTATTCCAGATCTGGCCTCGCCGGTGGGGTTGGCCGTGCTGTGAGAACTTCAGTCATGGGCAACCTCCTGATCGCCGAAGAGCATCTGATTGATCTTTCGATTGAAGGCCATGAAGTCCGCATCGCCCTGGTGCTGATGCCCATAGGCGGTCGCGTCTAGCTCGGCGCGGACCTGGCCGGGATGCGGGGAAAGGACGAGAATTCGCGAGCCGACGATGATCGCCTCCTCGATCGAGTGTGTCACGAACAGAAGCGTGAACCGCACGTCATCCCAGAGTTCAAGAAGCTCTTCCTGCATCCGCCGTCGCGTCAGTGCGTCGAGGGCGGCAAAGGGCTCGTCCATCAGGAGCATCTGCGGCTCCATGGCAAGAGCGCGGGCGATCGCCACACGCTGCTTCATGCCGCCCGACAGCATGTGGGGATAGGAATTCTCGAACTTGGCTAGGCCAACTTTCTCGATAACGCGTCGGGCCCTATCGCGAATTTCCGATTTCGGAAACCGCCCAGACCGGCGCATCGGAAACATGACGTTGTCGACGACCGTCATCCACGGCATGAGCTGGTCGAATTCCTGAAAGACCATCATCCGATCGGGGCCCGGGCCTCGTACCGCCTTGCCAGCGAGCTTGATGTCGCCCTCGACCGGCGCCATGAAGCCGGCGACACTTTTCAGAAGCGTCGATTTTCCGCAGCCGGACGGACCAAGCAGAATGAAGCGATCATCTTTCTGGACGTTGAAGCTGACCTTGTAGGTCGCCGTGAGAATGGCGGCACCGGTCTTGTATTGGAGGGTAACGCCATTGACTGAGAGCAAGGGCGATGATGTGGGCCCGTCTTGCGTGCCATTTGCAAAGTGCGCGCTCATATTCATCAGCTACCATTTCCCTTGCTGACAGGTTCAAAAAACATATCGCGCCAGATGGCAGGCGCCTGCTTGATAGCACCGGTGCTTGCCAGGAAGTCCGCGAAGCTTTGCATTCCGCGTGGTTCGGTCGTGAAGACCTGACCTTTGATTGCTTCCTCGACCTGAGCTGCGGAAAGGCTCGTTTTCTCCGCAGCCAAGTAGATCTCGGCCGCTTTGCCCGGATCGTTCCGGATCAGATCCATCGCTTCCTTCAGCGCGCCCACGAAAGCGGTCACCGCTTTCGGATTGGCGTCTGCAAATTTTTGGGTCGCGGCATAGAGCGCACCGGAATAAGGCCCTCCCATAATTTCCTGACCATCGACGACCTTGAAGCATTTCTTGGATGCCTCAAGTGTGCTGATGAAGGGCGGTGCGGCAAAGTAGAGAGTTATGCCCGTTCCGGTTATCAATGCAGTCGTTGCGTCGGGATGCGGCAACTGGACCATCTGCTTGTCGAAGCGTTTGGCCTCCCCTTTTCCGAATTCCTTCTCGGCCGCCATCTGCAGCATGATGGCCTGGGGCGACGTCGTAGCGGTCACCGCAATGCGGTCCGTCGGCCTGATGTCCTTGATCGACTTGATCGACGGGTCGTTGGTGTAAAGCGTCAACACCGCCTCATTGCACGCCACGATCCCCTTCAGGTCGTAGGAGCCTTTGGTCTTGGCCCAGGCTGCAATAAGGGCAGTGGCTCCATACGCGCCAATATCGAGACTGCCGCTGAAGATGCCGTCGTTGATAACCGTTGAGCCGCTGACACGTTGCACCTGAAACTCGGTTCCGGCGATCCCACTGCTCTCGGCATGCTTCTGGAAGAGCGAAAGCTTTTCCGCGACGGTCGTCGCGAGATGACTCGTACCGTACTGCGTTGCGATTTTGATGGTCTTCTTCTCTTGCGACCGGGCGATAAAAGGCGCTCCACAGGCAGCCAGCAGGCCAATCCCACCGAAAGCCAAAGATTGACGTCTTGTCAGATTAAACATGAACTCCTCCACGAGTTTCACCGCTTTTAAAAGCGTCACGACGATCATGAGAGCGTACCCATCGTCCCGATGGGTACGCAGTTTTCAGCGTTTCGAAACGACGGTGCGATTTAATGCTTTCCTCCAATCGAGTTTGTCAGCCCATCTGCTCTACCGAGCCATGCACAGCTCCTCGCCACGAACTGGTAGCCGAGCCCGTAAGATGCTCCCCGTTTGGGATTCGGTGATGTAGATTACGTGCCGGTCCTTCGGATCGAAGGCCATGTTGGTGGTCGAAATGCCGGCGCAGGACTTAATGCGATGCAGCGGTTCGGCTACCTTCGACACATGCCATATCGAGCCAAAGCCGGTCTGGGCGACAAAGAGTTCACCATCCTCGGACAGTGCGAGACCGTCAGGTCCGCCCATGCCGCCATGCAGCTGAAGAAAGACCCCGACCTTGGTTGCGACCCCCTCGTGAAGCGGCGCCCGCCAGATCTGTTGTGCACGGGTGACAGCGATGAGGAGATAACTCATGTCCCTCGTAATGACGATCCCGTTGGGACTGGGGATTCCCGACACCACACACTCAAGCCTTCCCGTCGCAGACCACCGGAAAACCCGACCCGTCGGAGAATGGAGCCCGCTCTGCCCCTGATCGGTGAAATAGAGATCACCGTTAGCGGCAAAGATGAGGTCGTTGACGCCCTTGAAGCCCTCGGAGAAGTATTCTTCGATCACGGGCGAGACTGTCCCTGTGCCGACATCGAGCTGCAAGATGCCGCGTTTGTAGTCGGTGATGTAGATTTTGCCTTCACTGTGGAACTTCATGCCGTTCGGCCAGCCATCATATTCGCTGACGAGGTCCCACTCGCCGTCGGGCCTAATTCTGAAAATCCGGCCGAACGGGATGTCGGTGACGTAGAGATTTCCTTTTCCGTCAAAGCAAGGACCTTCGAGGTATGAATCAATCACCATGCCGGATCGGTTTACGTCGGCCCAGCGCGTCTTGCGCAGTTGCCGGAAGCGGTCCGGCATCCGCGAGAAAATTTCCGTCTCGATGATTTGCGGCGGTGCGAAAAACACTAGAATTCTCCCTTCGGCTCGATGCCAAGTTTGTAGACACGCGCTGCTGTCAAAAAGAAGAGATCCCGCTTCTCCGATGCGCTGGCCCCTTCGGTTAGACGCTTGAACGCATTCCAGAGCGAGCGATAGGAAACCATGCCCTTATCGACCGGGAAATTGCTCTCGAACATGCAGCGATGAGCGCCGAAGCGTTCGATCGCAAAAGAGATATATGGCTCCCAAGCCGCTGCGAGCATTTCAGACGCCGGAGGGTGGTCGGCGAGGTGAAAATCGAACCCGCCTGCCCCCATCGCAAGACCGCCGAGCTTGACACAGACATTCGGCAACTCGGCGATCTTCGCCATGGATGCGCGCCAGTCGACCAGCACCTCATCCCGCCGCCCTCTATAAGGTCCGGCCCCCAGTGGGCCGCCAAGGTGGTCTAGAATGATCGTGGTTTCCGGGCAGAAGCGCGCCAGATTTTCGAACTCATCGAGTTGGGTATGATAGGCCCAGACATCCAACGTTAGTCCCCGCGCTCCGAGCCGGCGAGCACCGTCGCGGAATGCCGGCTCCAGCAGCACGCCCTTCACCGGAGGAACAGGATTGGTCGCGATCGACGGATCCTCGTGCCAGGCGGTCTGGTTGCGGACGCCGCGAAAGCGATCTCCGCCAACAGCCATGACTCGATCGAGAACCGCTTCGAGCCGGTCACGAGCCATCAGATCGCATGATCCGACAATCCCCGCACAGGCCCTGAACGATCCGTAGAGACCAGAGGCCGACTGTGCTGCAACGCCGTTTGCGAACTCCACCTCGCCAACCGGTCTCAGCAGATCGTCCGGCAGGTCGATGTTGTACATCGACCTGCTCTGCACGAAGACCGTCGCCTGGATGTTATGCCCTTGCCGCGTATCCCCGAGCAATTCATCGAAAAGATAGCGATGACCCGGGCGGTCCCACAGATGATGGTGTGAATCAAGGATTGGCATATCAGGGAAAAGAATCTCCTCTTTCTCCTGGGCCAACCACTCGTTACGCACGGCGATATGTGGTGAACGTCCGGCCAACAATCCCGACCTCGCTACTACATTGATAGGATTTCCGATCAATTTCCTGTTCCTGAGGCAACCGGCTCGAAGAAGACGTCTTGCCACTTCTGAAGTTTGTTCTTCAGAAGGCCGTTCTCGGCCATGAAATCCGCGAATGCGATGACTCCGCTAGGCACGCTGCTCCACTCGTCCTTGACGGAAATCAGCATCTTTTCGATCTGATCCGGCGAGAGGGGCGATTTCTCAGATGCAAGAAAAATTGCGGCTGCTTCCTTCGGATTATTTCTGATGAAGTCGTCCGCTTCCTTCAGGCCTGTGAAGATGGCTTCGCCGGCACCCTCACGGTTCTTCATGAACTTCCCGGTGGTTGCCAGTATCGCGCTCGTCGCACGCTGGCCAAAATAATCGGAAAAGTCGAAGAGCTTGTGTATCTTCGGATCCGCGCCAACAATATCGCTATAGGGATGATTTGCCACGTAACCGGTTATGGATCCGCCAGCCAGCAGAGCACTCGTCGCATCGGGATGGGGCAATTGCACCATGAGAGTGTCGAAACGACGGGCATCGTCGTATTCTTTTTTTGCCGCCATGCGCAAGAGCAGTCCCTGCTGACCGGTCGTCGAGGTTACCGCAATGCGATCATTGGAGTTCAGATCCTTTAAACTCTTCAGATCAGCCCTGTTTGTGTAAAATCCGTTGTCGCCGTTCAACAATACGGCGACACCCCGAATGTTAATCGTCGATTTTGTTTTCTCGGCAGCAATCAACATTCCGGACAGTCCGTATGCTCCGATATCGACGGTCCCGCTGATCAGCGCGTCATTGATGGCCGGTGCGCCGCTGATCTTTTTGATCTCTACCTTACCGGAAAATCCCTTGGCCTTAAGCTGCTCGGCAAAATAACCCTTCTGCTCTGCAACGATCACCGGAAGATAGGCATATCCGTACTGGACGGCGATCGAGATAGGCTTGTCGTCTGCAGCCAGGGCATTCTGCGGTAAAGCCAGAGAAGCAGCCGCGAAAATAAGGGATGTGAGAAAGCCAACGCTTTGAAGTTTGAGCTGCATAGTTCCTCCCTAGGCGCGGTATCAGACGCGCCGATTCGATTATAGATTGTCGTGCATGTCCGATGACCCGATCAGAATTGCCCGGAAGTCATTGACGTTGGTTCCGGTCGGCCCGGTAACGAACAGATCACTTGTCGAATTAAAACCTGTCCACGCGTCGTTCGAAACAAGCAGGCCATGAGGATCGAGACCTGCGGCTCGAAGCCTCGTCACCGTCCCTCCGTCGACAAATGCCCCGGCGTTGTCTTCGGACCCGTCTATGCCATCGGTGTCTGCGGCAAGAGCCGCGATGTCTCCATGCTCAGCAATCTCGATTGCGAGCGAAAGAAGGAACTCAGTGTTTCGTCCGCCTTTGCCTTTGCCGTGAAGCGTGACCGTGCTCTCCCCTCCCGAAAGCATCACCACGGGCTTGCGGAACGGCCGGTCGTTGCTAGCGACCTCCTTGGCGATCGCGGCGTGAACCTTGGCGATCTCCCTTGCTTCGCCTTCGATGGCGTCGCTCAAGATCACCGCCGAGACGTCTCGCTGTCGGGCGAGTGCCGCCGCGGCTTCCATTGAAGCGCGTGCGGATGCGATGATCTTGACCTCATTGTTGCGAAAACATGGATGGTCTAGGTCGGTGTCGGTCGCCTCTTGAAGATGCTGGATGATGTGTCCCGGCAGCGCCATGCCATATCGCTCGATGACGGCAAGGGCATCTTCGGGGGTCGAGCGCGATAGAACGGTCGGGCCGCTGGCAACCAGAACGGGATCGTCGCCCGGAATATCGGACACGATCAGCGTCACCACCTTCGCCGGAGAGGCGGCGATGGCCAGGCGTCCGCCCTTGATCTTCGAAAGGTGGGTCCTGACGGTGTTCATCGCCGAGATCGGAGCTCCTGACGAGAGGAGCGTCCTCGCAACGGCAATCTCGTCATCCAGCGTCAGACCGTCCGAGGGCAATGCCAGCAAGGACGACCCGCCTCCGGATATCAAGGTCAACACGAGGTCATCTTCGCTAAGATTGGAAACTGCGTCGAGCAATCGCCTGGATGCCTCCAGGCTTGCTTCGTCGGGAACCGGATGAGAGGCCTCGATGACCTCTATGCGACCGCACGGCGCAGCCGTCCCGTGCTTCGTCACAACGACGCCTTCGAGCGGGCGCTCCCAAAGAGCATCGAATGCGCGCGCCATCGCCACCGATGCCTTGCCGGCGCCCACGACGACGGTGCGCCCTTTCGGCTGTGGTGGAAGGTTTGACTTGATCGCTTCATAGGGATCGGCGGCAGCGACTGCAGCGCGGAACAGGTCCGACAGGAAAGCTCTGGTGTCCGGTAAGGCCGCCACGATCAAGCGGCCACAATGTTCGTGGGGGCGCCGCGCTCGAACGCCTCCACGTTGTCGATCAGCTGGTCGACCAGCGACTGAACCGCCTCGCGGCTCGCCCACGCCACATGCGGAGTCAGGATGAAGTTCGGCAGATCAAGCAGGCGCATGAGCGGGTGATCCTGTGCCGGAGGCTCGGTGGTGACCACGTCGAAGCCAGCGCCGCTTATCTGGCCGCTTCTTAAGGCATGCTCCAGCGCGGCCTCGTCGACGAGACCGCCGCGCGCGGTGTTGATCAAGAGCGGCCGCTTGGCCATTTTTGCGAACTCTGCGGCGGAGATCATGTTTCGGGTCGAGGGCATCAAGGGGGAGTGCAACGTGATGACGTCGCTGACTTCGAGGACCTTCTCGAAGGGCGTATAAAGTGGGCCCATTCCCCTGGTCCCCTTATAGTCGGAGAAAAGAACCTTCATTCCGAAAGCCCGGCCGAGATCGGCCACCGAGCGCCCGAGCGCGCCGTCACCGATGATGCCGAGAGTCGAGCCTGCGAGATCGTTGATGGGGAAATCGAAATAACAGAACTGGTTCGCTTCTTGCCAGCGTCCGGCCTGCACCGAGTTGCGGTAGGCCAGAAGGCTGCGGCGAAGCGCGAGGATCAGAGCGAAGGTGTGTTCAGGAACCGTATTAACCGCATAATTGCGGATGTTTGAGACCGTTATCCCTTGCTGCGCACATGCGGCGATGTCGACGACGTCGGTCCCGGTCGCTGCCACGGCGACCAGCTTGAGGTTTGGCGCGGATGCGATCGCCGGACCTCGCACGGGAGCCTTGTTTGTGATGACGATGTCGGCGTCCTTGATGCGTTCCGACACCTCGTCGGGAGCCGTTTGGTCGAACGCTACGAGTTCGTTGGCGAACGAGAACGCACGAAAGTGAATGTCGTCGGGCAACGTCTTGCGATCAAGTAGAACGACGCGAAGAGGTTTGCTGGCAGCATCAGACATGGGAGAAAACACCGAGTTTGAAGGAAAGAATAGCGGCCGCATTCTAGCGGCCGCTCGTCGGAGATCGGCCTTAGGCTTCTTCTTCCTGGAAGGCCTCTTCGCGGGTTTTACGGAACGATGGCAGGATCATCAGGAGAAGGACTCCGGCTGTCGCGATCAGAAGAACGAGGCTGATCGGCCGCTCCACGAACACGCTGGGATTTCCGTGAGAGATCGTCAAAGCACGACGGATGTTGGTTTCCAGCAGCGGTCCAAGCACGAACCCCAGAAGCAGCGGACCCGGCTCGCATTTTGCCTTGCGGAAGGCGTATCCGAGCAGTCCGAACCCTGCGGCCAGAGCCACGTCGAAGATGCGGTTGTTGATGCTGTAGACGCCGACGCAGCAGAAGAGAAGAATTGCCGGATAGAGCAGCCGGTAGGGTACTGTCAGCAGTTTTACCCAGACCCCGATCAGGGGCAGGTTGATGACGACAAGCATCAGGTTACCGATCCACATGCTGGCAACGAGACCCCAGAAAATTTCCGGCTGGGTTGCCAGCACCGTAGGCCCTGGGGTGATGCCGTGGATGATGAAGGCGCTCAGCATCATTGCCATCATGTTGTTCGAGGGGATGCCCAGGGTTAGAAGCGGGATGAACGACGATTGCGCGCCCGCGTTGTTGGCAGCCTCCGGTCCAGCGACACCCTCAACTGCACCTTCGCCGAACTCTTGGGGCCGCTTGGACACCTTCTTTTCCACGGAATATGCGCAGAACGATGCGAGCGTTGCACCCCCGCCTGGCAAGACGCCGAGAAGCGTGCCGACGCCGGTTCCCCGCAACACGGCTGGCCATGCACGCCGGAAGTCTTCCCGCGTGGGCCACAGCCGGCTAAGCTTGCTGACCAGAACGCCTCGGGCTTCGACATTTTCAAGGTTCTCGATGATCTCCGAGAAGCCGAACAGCCCGATAGCGATAACCACGAAGTCGATGCCATCGAAAAGTTCGACAGCGTTGAACGTGAGGCGCTCTTCACCAGAGCTTGCGTCAATGCCAACCATGCCTAGCAACAACCCGAGAAGGATCATGCCGATCGCCTTCAGGACGGACCCTCGCGCCAGGATTGTTGCGGCCAGAAGTCCAAAGAGCATCAGTGAAACGTACTCTGCCGGTCCAAACGAGAGCGCAAAAGACGACAGCGTGGGTCCTGCGATAGCAATGCCAAATGTCGCAACGGTCCCTGCAAAGAAAGAACCAAGTGCGGCGACAGCAAGCGCCGAGCCGGCCCTCCCCTGTTGAGCCATCTTATAACCGTCTACAGCGGTGACGACCGATGACGCTTCGCCAGGCAGGTTGACAAGGATAGCAGTCGTTGAACCTCCATATTGAGCGCCATAATAAATTCCAGAGAGCATGATCAGCCCGGCAAGAGGCGGAAGGTAGAACGTGACTGGCAGCAGAACGGCGATTGTTGCTGTCGGTCCGATACCGGGCAACACCCCGATCAGTGTGCCTAGGAGAGCGCCAAGAAGACAAAAGCCGAGATTGGTGGGCGTCAAAGCCTCGCTGAATCCGAGCATGAGAAGGTCGACGAAGTTCATTTGTTTCCTCCTCAGAACGGCCAGATGGGCATTTGAACGCCAAGCCCGACGATGAAGACCAATGCGCCAAACGCTGTCAGCCCAGCGGTGAGCAGAATGACCTCGCGAAGCCTCGAATCCCGGTCGGCGATGCTGCCAACAAGAAGCAACCAGACGGAAGCCGCAACGAAACCAAAGAACTCCGCGATGAAGGCAAATCCAACGACTGCCGCCAGGATGATCACCAGCGGCCAAAGCTTTGGTTTGGCGATATCTTCGCGGGCACGGACCGCGCCGAACCCGCCAACCGCCGCACCGATGATGATGAGAAGCCAGCATACTATTCTTGGAAGATAACCTGGCCCCATGGCCGATGCCGTGCCCATGGTCAGGTCGCGCCCGGCCCAAAGGCCAAGCGCGCCAAAGGCAATGAATAGCGCCGCGGTGAAGAGGTCCGGCCGGTCACCGGTCCCTCCAGCCTTGCGGGGGGCGGCCATCACTTCTGTTCCTTGGCAAGCTTCCAGATCGCGCTCAGGCGTTCACCGCGCAGGGGAAGCTCCTTGTTCCACTCTTCAGATGAGCGATAGGAAAGAGCGAGCGACATCTGCTTCGCCTTTGCCTGGAACTCGGGATTGTCGAGGGCTTTTTTGATCGCGCCCGAGAACTTCGTACGGATTTCATCGGGAACATCGCAGCTCATTGCGATACCACGCTCAGAGCTCATCAGGACTTCGAAACCTTGCTCCTTTGCAGTCGGCAGGTCGGGAGCGATCGAGGCACGTTCGTCCGCGAACTGACCGAGATTCTTGAACGCCGAGTGATCGCTGCCCACGTATTCACCGACGTTGATACCGATCGTATCGACGTGTCCACCCAAAAGCGCGGTACGAGCCTCGTTGGCACCGTTGAAAGTGACGGCTGTCAGGTCGATACCTGCGGCTTTTTCCAACTGGAGCATCGCGAGGTGTTCGTCAGTTCCCAGACCGGTCGTGCCGACAGTGACGGCCCCGGGGTTCTCCTTGGCATAGGCGACGAGGTCCTTGAGCGTGTTGAACTTGGAATTGGCCTGGACGATGAACGAGCCTGGGTCCTCAACGATACGGGCAACAAGGCAGAGCTTTGCGGGATCGAAACGCACCTTGCGGTCCATTTGCATCGTCAGATAGCCAGGCGTGTTTAGCGAGGAAACCGTGTAGCCGTCAGGCCGGGCTTGCGTCATTGCAGTATAGGCAATTTCGCCCGAAGCGCCGGGACGGTTTAAAATGGTGATTTTCGCGCCCAACTCTTTCTCGACGAAAGGAGCCAGAGTCCGGTTCATCACATCGGTGCCACCGCCCGGAGCGAACGCCACGATGAATTCAATCGGACGGTCGGTAGGCCAGTCAGCATGGGCAACGCCAGCGCCAAAAAGCAGCGTCGTCGCAAGTGCGGTATTCCTCATCAAATGCTTCATCTTATCCTCCCAGGATAGTATCGATTGGTGTATTTCTGAGCATTTTAGACTGGCCGATGTTTCCCCTCCGGAACATCGGCCAGCATCGTTCAGTTCGTCGACGGTAGCTCGCATCCGGCCTTGACGAGGGCGTCATTGAACCATGTCGGGTTGTGCGTGCCGGACTTGATGTTCTCGATCTGCTTCTGCTCGGCGGCGTGCTTGGCAACCGTCCTTTCGTAGACCTCTGCGGCATCATCGATCGGGACCACGACAACGCCATCCGCGTCGCCGACGATCAGGTCGCCAGGCATGATGACCATGCCTCCGATGGCGATCGGCGTGTTGATTTCGCCCGGCCCGTTCTTGTACGGGCCGCGGTGGGTGACGCCGACTGCATAGGACGGGATGTTCATCTCGAGAAACGCATCGGCATCGCGGATCGCACCGTTGAGAACGAAGCCGACAACGCCGCGACGGTGAGCGTAGTCGAGCATCATTTCGCCCATCAGCGCGTGGGTCACATCCCCGGCTGCATCCATGACGATTACGTCGCCATCAACGGCCATATCCATCGCTTTGTGCAGCATGAGGTTATCGCCGGGGGGCGCCTTGACCGTCAGCGCACGGCCTACGAGTTTTCCTTCGCGATGCATGGGACGGAGTTGAGCGCCCCCCGCATACATACGGTGCATGCTGTCGCTGATATTTGCGACCGGTAATGCTCGGAACTTGTCGATCCATTCCTGGTCGATGACCCTGTCCCTGTTGCGAACTCGGAATCCTATAGTCAACTTGATCTCCTAAAGCTTTTGATTGGGTTTTATCAGGCGGGAGTCTTGGCCAGTGCCCGGTGGTTCACGATCCTCTCACGGCCAAGCGAACGTCCTTCCACAATGGCGAAAATCCCTTCCACCGCGTCCACGCCGACGCGAACGTTGGCCTCTTGGGTGACCCCGCCGATATGCGGTGTGACGACGATCCGCTGGTTCTGCCAGAATGGGTGATTGTCCGCGGGCGGTTCGTTCTGGAAGGTGTCGAGCCCCGCCCCGGCGATTTGTCCGCTCTCAACGGCACGAAGAAGGGCATCCTCATCGATCAGTCCGCCGCGGGCTGTGTTGATGATGAATGAACCAGATTTCATCAGGCCGAGACGGCGGTCATCAAACAGGTTACGGGTTTCGGGAGTAAGTGGGCAATGAAGGCTGACAATATCGGACGACGCGATAAGGTCGTCGACATCGGCGACCCGGGTGACCCCTGCCTCGACAAATGCCGCTTCGTCGGTAAAGGGGTCGAACGCTTGCACCTGCAAGCCAAGCCCCTTGGCGAAGGCAGCGGTATGGCGAGCGATCGCTCCGAAGCCGACAAGGCCGATAGTCATGCCAGCCAGTTCCTTGCCAGCAAAGCCCGCCTTTTCCCAGCGCCCAGCGCGCAGGCTGCTGTCGAGCGGCACAATTCGCTTTACTACTGCAAAAAGGAGGGCGATCGCATGTTCAGCGACCGAAAGCGCATTTGCACCAGCGGCGACGACAACGGGTATTTCGCGGCGAGACGCGGCGTCGACATCGATATTGTCCACCCCGACCCCATGTTTCGAAAGGACACGTAGCGAGGGCGCGGCTTCAATCGCTGCGGAGCCGAACCGCCCCATGCGCACCACCACGCCGACAGGATCAAGTTCCGTCACAATCCGGACCAGGTCGTCTTCGCTCGTGTAAGGGGGAACGTAAGACACCTGATAGCCGTTCTCGGCGATCAGCTTGACTGCTTGTTCGTTGATGGCTGGTCCAGTGACCAGGATGTTTCGGCTTCCCATGCGTACCTCAAAATGGAATGCGCGAGGACGCGGCACTGCTTGCGCACCGTTAGCCATCCTCCCATACGCCAAAGGTCCTCCCTGGCGTCTCCTGAGGAGAACGTAACATAAGACAGCCTTGATTAAAGCGAATAATTCTGGTTTTCTTGAACAGATTTTCTTAATTATATAGGGGCGGGCCATGGATACCAGACAGCTCAAGACGCTTGTAGCGATCGCCGAGCACGGCACCTTTGCGAAAGCTGCGGAAGCTGTTGGCCTTACTCCGTCAGCGGTCAGTCAGCAAATTCAAGCATTGGAAATGGAGGTCCGGGCAGAACTCTTCGATCGCTCGACAAGGCCAATCACGCTCAATGGCCACGGTCTACAGATGCTCGAAGCAGCTCGTACCCTGGTTCGTGATGCAGATAACATCATTGACGCGATCTCTGGCAGAGCCGTAAGCGGCACGTTCACGATCGGCTCCGTTCGCTCGAGTGCGCTTTCGCTCCTCCCTCTGTCAATAGTTGCTCTCAAGGCCGACTATCCCGACCTCAGGATCAAGCTTCAGGTCGCCAATACGGATGAACTGATGAACGACGTCTTGTCCGGCCGCTTGGATTGCGCGATGGTTGCCGAATACTCCGGAATTCCTTCAGCGTTGAGGTGGCACCCCTTCATCAACGAACCTTTGCTGGTCATCGGTCCTGAGGGAACTCCTCAGATGTCCGGCCTCGATATGCTGTCGACGATGCCTTATGTCAGGTTCAACAGCAGGTTTAGACTGGCCCAGATTATCGAGACCGAGCTTGCAAAAACCGGTATCGTGCCAAACCTGATAGCCGAGATAGACACGATTGCTTCTGTAGTTTCGTGCGTGATTCATGGGCTCGGAGTATCTGTGGTTCCTTGGATCGCGTTGCGCGATATCACTGCTCCCCTCGTTTCGGCGCCATTTGGTGAACCGCAGATATTGCGGCCGATCGGGCTAGTGCAAAGGCGGGCCGGCACGCGCGCAGCGATCATAGATCGTCTGCATCAACACCTGAGCAGGCTCAGCGATCCCTACGGTATAGCTCGTGGTTGAGCGCTTTTGCGTCGATGACTGGATAGCACAAGCTAACCTTGTTGGTTCCGGCTCTTGAAGAGATACGAACCCTCATCACTCTCCAGATCCGCTAAGCGCTTGATAATGTGGAAATGTTGTGGTGAGCGCGGCATTGTACACTTCCTCACCGTCCTGGCCCGGCGGATCGCAAACCTGAAACATGCAAGCATGTTTTCCGAGGTCTAGCCGGCCGCTATCGGATCATCAATGTCCTGGCTTTGGAAATGATCAATCAAGAAGCGTGCGGCGGGCCCTGGCGGCGTATCGGTGCGGTATACGGCCTGAAGGCGGTAGGGGCCGCCCTTGCAGTCCGGAAGATCCAGCTGAACGAGGCGACCTGATTCTATGTCATCTCTCACCATGGGCTCCGGCATATTGCCCCAGCCGATGCCTTCCTTGAGCAGCATGTGCTTGGCACCCAGATCGGCAAGCCGCCAAGTATGATTTCCCACAACAGCGAACTCGTGGCCCTGAGTGAGAGGCGATCTGTCGGTCAGGACCAATTGGATATGTCCCCGTGCCGCGCCCGGTGGATGAGATCCGCCAGCCAATGGGTGATCCGGTGAGGCGACGGGGATCAGCTTTACGAAGCCAACCCCGATGCGCTCAAGACCCCCGATCTCGACATCGAGTGGGCCACTGATGCCAACCGCGGCGGTTCGATTGAGCACAATCTGTGTCACGGCGCCCAAGGCTTCGACATAAAGCCGAAGAGATACGCTCGGAAACTCTTTTCGAAACGCCTTCAGCGCGTCCATGACGCGGGCGGCAGGAAGCATAACGTCGAGCGCAAGGTGCACTTCCGGCTCCACCCCGCGCAGCATGCTTTTTACTTTAGCCCGAAGATTATCGATACCATGGGCGACGCTCTTGGCCTCGGCGAGGACCGTCCTCCCCTCCAAAGTCAGCTGCGGCTTCTTCGTCGAAAGGCGGTCGAATAGCGTGACACCCAATTGCGTTTCGAGGTTGGCGATCGTGTAGCTGATCACTGACGTGGCGCGGTTGAGCTTCCTAGACGCGGCGGCAAAACTGCCTGACTCGACGACCGTGATGAAAACTTTGAGCTGATCCAGCGTCGGCTGGCCGGGATCTGACATTTCTAATTCCTCGAACGTTTTCGCCGAAATTATCTGAGTTTTCCGAAACGTCTAGGGGACCTACCTTCATTCCATCGAATTCAACCGCCGGAGCTGACAATGTCTTACTTGTCTAACGCTGACATCGAGCAGGTGATCCTGCCCTCGACCCGTGATCTCGGAGGTTTCTCCGTCCGCCGGGCGCTGCCTGCGGCCATGCGCCAGATGGTCGGGCCCTTCATATTCCTCGACAGTTTCGGACCTGTGCGGTTCGGCGCTGGCGAGGGGATCGATACCCGTCCTCACCCACATATCGGTCTTTCAACACTCACCTACCTTCTCGAAGGCGAGCTTTTGCATCGTGATAGCGAAAGCTACGTGCAGTCGATCAGCCCCGGGGAAGTCAATCTGATGGTCGCCGGCTCCGGCATTGTTCACTCCGAGCGGACCCCGAAACATATCCGCAAGGAAGGGGGCAAGCTCACGGGCCTGCAAAGCTGGATAGCTCTTCCCAAACAAAAGGAAGAGACTGCACCGCTTTTTCAGCACCTCGGCGCCAGTGAACTGCCGACGATCAATGGTGAGGGCATCAATATGAAGCTTCTCTCCGGCACCCTGCACGGACGGCGCTCACCTGCCAGCACCTTCTCTGACCTCTTCTCTGCAGAAATCCAGCTAGAGGCTGGAGCACGCTACAGGATCGACGGTGAGCATATCGAGCGAGCGATCTTCGTCGTCAGCGGTGAAATCGAGATCATCGGGCAGGACGGCACCTACGGGCCGGATCGTCTTATCGTGTTCAAGCCGGGCGCGGAGATCGTGGTGAAGGCGAACCAGCCAGCCCGGTTTCTCGCCTTCGGAGGCGAGCCGCTTCCTGAAAAGCGGTTCATCCGCTGGAATTTTGTGGCCACGGACCAGGAGCGCATTCGCCATGCTGCCGACCAGTGGCGCGAACGACAATTCCCCGGCGTGCCGGGCGACGACGAGTTCATTCCCCTCCCCGACAACTTCAACTGAAACCCCATCTAATCAAGGAGAAATACGATGACTACCTATGCAATCATTGGTTCTGGTGCGATCGGCTCTGCACTTGCTGAACGCTTCCATGCTGCAGGCGTTGACGCCGTTATCGCCAACACACGCGGACCAGGCTCGCTTCAGCCTGTCACCGACAAGTTCGGCAGCACGGTGAAGGCTGTCGAACTCGATCAGGCTCTTCAATCCGACGTGCTTATTCTGGCCGTGCCTTATGACGCAGTACCGGAAGTCGCTGGCAAAAAAGCAGCCTGGGATGGCCGCACCATAATCGACGCGACGAACGCTATTGACTTTCCCGCTTTCAAGCCGCGTGACCTTGGTGGCCGGCTGTCCTCGGAAATCGTCTCCGATCTCTTTCCAGGCGCTCAGCTTGTGAAAGCGTTCAACACCCTCCCGGCCGCTGTCTTGGCTGCCGATCCAGTGAAAGCGAGCGGAAAGCGCGTTCTCTTTCTGTCAGGAAACTTTCCGGAGGCCAGTAAGAAGGTAGCAGACCTGATCGCCCGTTTGGGCTTTGCGCCGTCCGACCTTGGCAGTTTCAAAGCCTCCGGTTCTCTTCAGCATTTCGGGCAGCCGCTGGTGGCGCTCAGCCTGCTAAGAGACTGAGCGCCACCAATCGGTCGATAAAATCGAACGTAATGGACCAAATTATGCAGCTTTTATCGAATGATAAAAAAGCAGATGTTGCATTCATCGACACCAATATCCTCACGGAGTTACCGAAATGACCAAGGTTCTCGTTCTCTACTACTCGTCCTACGGCCACATCGAGACAATGGCAGGCTCAATCGCTGAAGGCGCAAGAAGCGCTGGCGCCGACGTTACGATCAAGCGTGTCCCGGAAACTGTCCCGCTCGACGCCGCCGAAAAGGCCCACTTCAAGATCAACCAGGAGGCACCGATTGCGACGGTAGCGGAACTCGCCGACTATGACGCGATCATCGTCGGTACCGGAACACGCTTCGGGCGGATGTCGTCGCAGATGGCGGCCTTCCTCGACCAGGCCGGTGGCCTGTGGGCACGGGGTGCTCTCAACGGCAAGGTGGGCGCAGCGTTCGCGTCAACGGGGACTCAGCACGGCGGACAGGAAACCACCCTGTTTTCGGTTATTACCAACCTCATGCACTTTGGCATGATCATCGTCGGCCTGCCCTATAGCCACCAGGGCCAGATGAGCATGGACGAAATCGTCGGAGGCGCCCCTTATGGGGCAACGACAGTTGCCGGTGGCGACGGGTCGCGCCAGCCTTCGCAGATCGATCTCGCCGGCGCCTTCCACCAGGGCGAGATCGTCGCCCGCACTGCAGCTGCTCTCGTCGCTGCCCGCAACTAAACCCGCCTAAATCACTCTTAAAACTCAGCTCCAACCAGACCAGCCGATTGCGATCGGCTGGCAAGGAGAAGTCATGTCCTCGCTTTTCTCAAACAAGGTCGTCGCGGTCACCGGTGCAGGCTCTGGGATCGGTCGGGCGATAGCACTTGGGCTCGCTCGCGACGGCGCGACAGTGCATTTGGCTGATCGCGATGCCAACGGGCTCACCCAAACGGCAGCTCTTATCCGCGCCGAAGATGGCCGGGCGTTCACAACCAAACTAGACGTCGCGAGCGAACTTCAGGTCGCCGGATGGATCGAACAGATCGACGCTGCATCCGGTCGGCTCGACGCGGCCTTCAACAATGCCGGGATAACCGGCCCTGCAAAGCGGATTGAAGACTACCCATTGGAAGACTTTCATCGGGTCATCGCAGTCAATCTGCAGAGTGTTTTTCTCGGGATGAAGTACCAGATCCCGTTGATCAAGCGCAGTGGCGGTGGTTCGATCGTTAACACGGCTTCGGTTGCTGCTTTAACGGGACCGGGAGGCATGAGTGCCTACGCTGCTTCCAAGCACGGCGTGCAAGGGCTGACCCGGGTTGTCGCGATGGAAAATGCAGCGCACGGCATCCGCGTCAATGCGATTGCGCCCGGATGGACTGAAACGCCGATGGTCGCGGCAAACAGCCGGCAGAACCCGGCTTTTGCGGCACTCGCTCAGAACGCCATTCCTGCGAAACGCGGCGGCAGGCCGGAGGAAATCGCGGCTGCAGCAATCTGGCTGGCCTCCGACGCCGCCTCCTATGTCACCGGACACATGCTGACCGTCGATGGCGGCATGACGATCGGTGGATTTGAACTCTGACAACGAACCTCGAAAGGATTATCCCATGTCAGAACAACACGAAGCACTGAAATCACTCGTTCGCCGCAACACACTGGAAGTGCAGTCCGGTGGCAATTTCGACCTGTTCGACGAGCTCTTCGCCGACGACTTTCTCGACCACACCCCACAACCGGGTGGTACGCCAGACAAGGAGGGCGCACGTCGCCTTTACCATGCTCTGCGCGAAGCCTTCCCCGACTTCCATGCTGAGATCCACTGGCAGGTAGTCGACGGCGATATCGTCACGACCTTCAAGACCTATCACGGCACGCATCAGGGCGTTGTCCTTGGGATTGAGCCGACCGGTCGCAAGGTCAAGTTCGAAACCGTCGATGCCATGCGCATCCGCGACGGCAAGATCGCCGAACATTGGGGCGTGGCCAACCTCTATTATCTTCTGCAGCAACTCGACGCCCTGCCCTCCTCGGCCCCCAAAGTGCCGGAACATTAAGGATCACCACAATGAGCAACAGTAACATTCTCGACGGCAAGGTCGTGATCGTAACCGGCGCATCGAGCGGCATTGGGCGTGCGATCGCCATTCGGGCTGCCGAACATGGCGCCAAAGCAGTTATCGTCTCGGACGTCGTGGAAGCACCGCGCGAAGGCGGTGAACCGACTGCCTCCGAGATCAGAAAACTGGGGGCCAAATCCGTCTTCGTGAAAGCAGATGTCAGCCGCAAGGCTGACAACGACGCCCTGGTTGCGGCGGCAGAAGAATTCGGCGGCGTCGATGTCATGGTCGCAAATGCAGGCATTACGCTGAAGACAGACGGGGCGGAGGTTCCGGAAGACGATTACCGCCGCCTGATGTCTGTCAATCTCGATGGCCCGCTATTTGGAGCGCAGGCAGCTGCGCGTCAGATGAAAGCACTCAACAAGCAGGGCAGCATTGTGCTCATGGCCAGCATGGGCGGGATCTCTGGCGCCGGCATCACCGTCGCCTATTCGACCAGCAAGGGCGGCGTTGTGCTGATGGCCAAATCATTGGCCGACGCTCTTGGCCCCGACGGTATCCGCGTCAATGCAGTCGCACCCGGCACCATCGACACGGAGCTTCTTCGCACCAGCCCCGGCATCGCCCAGGCCTCCGAGGGCTTTCGCCAGAGGACGCCGCTTCGCCGGCTTGGCAAACCGGCAGAAGTCGGAGATGCTGTCGCTTTCCTCGGCTCGGACCTGTCGAGCTACGTGTCGGGCACCGCGCTCCTCGTGGATGGAGGGCTGCTCTCCGTTATCTGATTTCTCGACCCTCCAGTCGGACCCGCGCCCTCACAAGCGCGGGTTTTTCTTTGTTCTGAACGTTCGAAAATCTCGACGATTATCTCCGAAATTATCCAGCTTTTTCGCTTGATCGTTCGGTGGCAATTTCTCCTCACGACGCAGCCACGGTGGCTCCGCCCCACAAATCTAGGAGAAACGTCAATGTCTTATTCCGAAGTAATCGCTCAGCGCGCTGAAACCCTTTCCAAGTCTACCCTCGTTCACGGTGTAACACCCCTTGCTGGCCGTGTTCTTCTGGCAGCGATCTTTCTTCTCTCCGGCATCAGCAAGATTTCCGACCCGGCCGGCACGATCGGCTATATCAATATGGTCGGTCTGCCCTTCCCGCCTCTGTCCTATGGCGCAGCAGTAGCGACCGAAATCCTGGGCAGCATTGCCCTGATCCTCGGCTTCCAGACCCGCATCGTCGCCCTGATCCTTGCCCTGTTCAGCGTTGCCACGGCACTGACGTTCCACAACAATCTCAGCGACCTGAACCAGTTCATCCACTTCTTCAAAAACATCGCAATGGCCGGCGGTCTGCTGCAGGTCGTGGCGTTCGGCGCGGGTCGTTACAGCCTCGACGCCCGCCGCTAATCGAAGTACCCGATCAAAAGAAAAGCCCGGGCCATGGTCCGGGCTTCTCGCGTTGTTACTTACCCCATTCCGGACCGCCATCAGTGCAGGTCTGGCCCCCATCGACAGGCAAGACAATTCCGGTGATCCAGGCAGCTTCATCACTGGCAAGAAAAGCGACCGCCGAGGCAATCTCTTCAGGTTGGCCGGCCCGCCTCAAGGGAATCCGGTCCCAGGCTTTCTCGAGAAGGGCGTCATCATCCATGATGGCATCCACCATTCCCGTTACAGTAAGTCCCGGTGCCACTGTGTTTGCTCTGACGCCGAACTTGCCGAGGTCGCAGGCTGCTGAGCGGGTCAAATTCGCAACCCCACCCTTTGCAGCATTATAGGCTGCATGGCTCCAGCCGCCACCAAGGGATGAGACGGAGCCGATGTTGACGATCGAACCCTTGGTCTCCTTCAGATGCGGAACCGCGGCACGGCTCATGTAAAAGACGCCGGATAGGTCCGAGGCAATGCATTCGTCCCAATCCTGATCGCTCGTCTCCTCGATGGTGCCGACGAGATTCATGCCCGCAGCATTGACAACAGTGTCGATGCGGCCGAACCGCTCGACCGTCGCTGCGACAAGGGCGTCGCAGTCCGGCCGTGAGGAAACATTGGCGACAAAGGTGCCACTGCGGTCAGCCGGCATCTTAGAGGCAGCTTCCGACAACCGCTTCTCGGTTCTGCCGGAGATCATCACGAACGCTCCTTCCTCAATAAGCCGGTTGGCAATGGCGGCGCCGATACCGGAACCCCCGCCCGTTACGATTGCTACTTTTCCATCAAATCGCTTTGACATGACACACTCCTTCATTCTCCGTGGCGAAGGCCGCGGCAGTGTTGGTTTCGTGTTTGGGTCTGACTGGATTGGTTCAGTTCGCCGGGAAGTCGGCGGAACGAGACAAAGCTTCCCAGGCGAGGACGTTTGCCTTGAGATCCTCCGCCTTCTTCAGGGCTGCGTCCGCGGCGTCATTGCCGAGCGGAAGATGGTGCGGAGGCTGTTCAGCCAGCACGGCTTCCCGGATGGCCTTCGCCGCACGCGCCGGGTCGCCAGCCTGTCTGCCTACCGATGCATGGTAAGCCCGACGTGCCTCGCCTGCTGTGCCATCGTAGTCGTCGATAGATGCGGAGACCTCGTCTGACGAGCCTGCCCATTCTGTCCGGAAGGCGCTCGGCTCGACGGTCATGACATTGATGCCGAGAGGAGCGACTTCTTTCCGAAGCGTATCCGACAGGCCTTCCACCGCAAATTTTGTTGCGCAGTAGTAGCCCACGCCCGTGTAGCCAACCAGGCCGCCGATCGATGTCAGATTGACGATCGTACCACTGCGGCGGGCTCGCATATGTGGAAGCACCGAATGGATCGTGTTGGCAGTACCAAAGAAATTGACATCAAACAGGCGACGGGCGTCGGATTCGGCGGTTTTCTCGATAGCACCGAAGAAACCGATCCCGGCGTTGTTGATCAGAACGTCGATGCGGCCGAAATGTGCTTCCGCTGCGTCGACCACCTTCTGGCACTGTTCCCGGTCGATCACGTCGAGTGGAAGGATCAGGGCATCGCCCTTCTGCTCAAGATCCGCGATTCTGTCAGTCTTGCGAGCCGTCACCACGACCTTTTCACCGGCTTCGAGCAGGTGTTCTGCGATGTAGCGACCGAAGCCTGTAGAGCATCCGGTTACGAGCCAGACTTTAGGGTTTTGCGTGCTCATTTCATATACTCCTTTCTGTTTCAGGCCTGCGGCGACCGTTGCTGGTATCCGCAGATTTCCACGTCTTCGACACACAGGTCTGGGACCTTAGCCATAAACGCTTCGACGTAAGGCGTGCTCATATGCAGTTTGAAGTCGGAGGCGTGCCGCCAGTCTTCGAGCACCATCCACACGTCGGGAACGTCATTGGACTGGTGGATCTCGTAACGGAGGCAGCCTTCCTCGTTTCGGGACGGAGCGACGAGCTGAAGCAGTTCGTCACCCAGATCTCCTGAGCGGCCCGGCTTTGCGGTGAAGTAGGCCACATTGGTGAGGTCAGCCATTTCAGGTCTCCTTCTCGGTTAGTGCAACGCCCGCATAGTGACGGCATGCCTGGAAAAGATCTGCCGCGCCTTTGCGGAAGCTGTCGTGATCTTGCTGTTTTCAGACGCCGTTGATTGCAATGATGCGCGATGCGGCCGCAGCCTGCCGCTGAGCGGCCAAGGGCGCGTATTCGGGTGATGCGAACAATCTGCGGATCGCATCCTTGTCCGGAAACTCGATGATGAGCATGTTGGTGGCGGTCCAGCCTTCCAATTCCAGAGGGCTTTCATCGATGGCGATGAGCTTGCCGCCGGCTTTGGCAACGAGCGGCAAGGCCTTCGATCGATAGTCTTCGATCGACTTCATGTCGTGGATGTCGAGATCGACGATAAGATAAGCAGACATAGGTCTTTTCCTTTCCTGTTGAGTTTGTAGCTTCTGGGGCTCATGGCGCTGTCAGGGGAGATGGCGCCATTTGACCATGCGGTCTTTGAGGTCGAGCGTGCCGCCGTCGACGGTGAACGTGCCGTCGCCGCGGTGATGCATCATTCGACGCTCTTTTCGGGTCTCGTTGATCCAGATCCTCGTCGCTTCAAGGATGAAGAGGTTATAGGGATCCGAAAGCCTGGTATCGACGACCCGACATTCGATGTTGACCAGGCAGTCGGACAAGAGCGGTGCTGCCACGTCCTTGGCAGGTCGCGTCTTGAGGCCGTACCTCTGGAATTTGTTCACCCGATCGCCCGAACAATTGCCGACGTCGACAACCGTTTCGGCGAGATCCAGACCGGGGACTGCGATGACACATTCTCCGGTTTTTCGGAGAGCCTGATAGCTGTGATCCCACGGCCCGATGACACAACCGATCAGCGGCGGGTCATGCTGGATCATCATATGGAAGCCCATTGTCATCACATTGGGCTTGCCGTTATTGCTCGTGGAGACCATGACGATCGGGCCAGGTTCCAGAACGCGATAAGCTTGAGATGCGGGTAATTCCTTCATGACAATCTCCCTCGAGAGGTCCCTGCATCTAGGCAGGGACCCTTCAGGGTCGGTCTGTTACCAACCCTGTTCTACTGGCAGGACGAACAGCTCGGCGACGTCCACATGGGCCGGGGCCTGGGCGGCGAAGACGATGGTGTCGCCGATATCCTCGCCCTGAAGGAAGGTCATCTGGCTCGCCAGCTCGTCCATCTGCTTGCGGTAGCCCGGATCGGTGATGTGATCGTAGAGCTCGGTGGCAACGGCGCCTGGCTGGATGCAGGTCACGCGAATGCCGTGCTTCTGCCCGACTTCCATGCGCAGGCCGTCAGAAAAGGCCGTGACTGCATGCTTGGTCGCGCAGTAGACCGAGAGACCCTTGAACACCTTGCGGCCCGCGATAGAGGACATGTTGAAGATGTGGCCGGAGTGCTGCTTGATCATCTGCGGCAGGACAGCCGCTGTCGTGTTGAGCAGCCCCTTCACGTTCACGTCGACCATGCGGTGCCATTCGTCGACCTTGAACTGGTCGATATCGGAAAGTGGCATGAGGCCAGCATTGTTGACGAGAATGTCGATCGAGCCGTAGGCGTCGACAAGCTTCTTGACGCCCGCTTCGACCGAGGTCGTGTTAACCACGTCCATCTCGATCACAAGAGCTTCGCCGCCCTTGGCTTCAATCTGTTTTTTGACGTCTTCCAGTTTTTCGGTGCGGCGGGCTGCGATACCGACCTTTGCGCCGGCTTCAGCAAGCTTGACGGCGGTAGCAGCGCCAATGCCGCTCGATGCGCCGGTGACCAGTGCGATCTTTCCGTTGAGATTGGTCATTTTCTTTACTCCTTGTCTGCGGCCCACCACCGCGGTGGGCGTTTCGTTTTGACAAGGATGAAACTATGCCTTCGATCGCCGTCCTTCTCTCGGGCCCTTGCTCGACCTGTCGCGATCTTGCTCGAAACGTAAGATGTTAAAAACCAGCCTCGGCGATGGTAACTGGGGCGGCAGGCCAGTTTCACGACGGACTAGCTGTAGCAACTGAAAGTCTTCGTTGATTTCGACGTAAACGAGCATGCGGCCGCAGCCACGCGCGCTATTGCGTTTGCTGAGCCAATCAAAGTATCTGGTAGGGCCCCCATCATCCGCTTCCCGAAATTAGGACATGTATAGGGAGACGAGACACACTACAGGTGAGGCCACGCGTCTGGGGCTGATGGAGCGGAAGGTCTCTTTCAGCCGACGGCATGATGGGGAGTATCAAGCGTGTAAAGCATTTGAGCCCCTTCAACTCCCTTGAGTGCGAACCGGCCTACGCATGCGAGACGCCGGCGATCTCGCCCCTCTATACAGTCTGCAAAATTGGAAGAGGTAAGTAGGTTTACATCAAGAGACCGGCACATCGAAACAATGCGGCTTACCTCGTTCACGGCGGGACCTATCACAGTGAAATCGAGCCGGTCCTCGCTTCCGATATTCCCGTAGAAGACATCACCGATATGTAGCCCGAGACAGACTTCCGTTGTGGGACGGCCTTCCGATGTCCTCCGGGTATTAAGGGACTTCAGCCTCAGGCGAAGGAGGTTTTCGGCTTGCAACGCGGCGTC
Source organism: Rhizobium sp. NFACC06-2 (assembly GCF_900101425.1). Lineage (NCBI taxonomy): Bacteria > Pseudomonadati > Pseudomonadota > Alphaproteobacteria > Hyphomicrobiales > Rhizobiaceae > Rhizobium > Rhizobium sp. NFACC06-2. Next base: position 142,396 of record NZ_FMVA01000013.1, read on the forward strand.
ACAAGCATCGATCTGTCGATCCGCTCTGAAAATTGCCAGGACACCATCTCCGATTAATTTCAGGACCGTCCCGCCAGCCTCATGGACTGCTGAGATGACCGCATCACTGTAATCATTCAGGAGAGGAATGATCTCCTCAGGCGACACTGAGGCAGAAATTCTTGTATAGTTTGCAAGGTCCGAGAACCACAGGGCTGCGGATATCCGTTCCGACGCGCCCCGGTTGATTTTACCTTCGAAGACTTTTCGTGCTGCGTCGTGCCCAAGATAGACTTCGGCAATTGTCCTTGCGATCCGCGCAAGCGCAGTGCTTTTAATCGCCAATGCAAGAACCGGCAAAAGTTTGCGAAGGTTTTGAAGATCGACATCAGAAAAACCACCGGGGTCACGAGTCGCGAAGTGAGAGAAGAAGCAGTCCATCTCCCCAATGGTCCCCTGCTTCTCAAACCGATGGATGAAGGCCACAAAGTCTACAACGCCGGAGTTACGCATGTCGTCGAGCATCGCGAAATCTGTCGGATCTCCTCGTCCGATACGACGTCTGACCTCGGACCCCTTCCCAGCCCAAAGATAGTAGAAGGCAGAGCGCTTCCAATTTTCAAAGGCGTCTCCAGAACTGCTAGGACCGTACTCAAACTCTGTCTCCACCACTTGCTGGCTGTCCCATCGAAAGGCGCGCCCCTCGTGAACCGGGTGCAGCGTGTCAATGAGTGCAAGACTGCGGTCAAGCGGTAAACCGGCGTCACGACATGCTGCACAAAAGCCGCCGAGCAACACGGACTCGCTTGCTCCGTGAAGCCCTTGCTGTGCTACCCAAGCGGAAATCCTCTCAATATCTTCGTTAGTCATACCACTTAGAATTTCCGCGCAACATTGTCAGTGACTTACTGTGCGGGTTGAGTTTCACCGAAACAAGAGCCTTTAGCTTCTAATCACACCAATGCTGCAGTTCCCGACCGTTGTTCATCGCCGCTTCCCGGATAACTACGGAATACCCGGAAACGATCTTTCGCACCTTTAGGGGCCTTGGCGCGCTCTTGTTCGAAATCACGACAGGGCAAAAAGTCAGCCCCGCCGGTAGTGGCTCGGTGGCAGGCCGGTTTCCCGACGGAAGACTTGGGCGAAATGGCTGGGGCTTGAATAACCGACCGACATGCCAATCTCGATGATGCTTGTATCCGTCTCCTGCAAAAGAAGCTGTGCCCGGGCAACGCGCTGGCGAATGAAGTAGCGCGAGGGCGAGAGCCCGGTCGCCTTCTTGAACAAACGACTGAAATGGAATTCGCTCATTCCGACCGTCTCGGCGAGTTGGGCCAGATTGAACGGTTCGGCAAGATGCTCTTCCAGATACGCGACCGCACGTCGAAGTTTGAACCCGGGAAGTGCGTTCTGCCTGTCCTCAGCAGCTTCACCGGACGCATAGTTCCGGATCAGGTGGACAGCGAGGCTTTGCGCGAGGCCCTGGATGAACAGCTGGCTTCCCATTCCTTCTGCCGTCAGCTCCTGATGAACGAGCGCCAGAAGGTGAGACAGCTGCGTGTCCTTGCCGCCGGAAATGTCGCGCAATGCCAGCGGAGCGGCGCAACCCAAAACATCGTGGGCAACACGCTCGAAAAGCGGAACCGAGAGATACAGGTGCATCACCTGAAACGGAGCGTCACCAATCGCGCGCCAGCGCATCTCGTAGGGCGTAGGTGTGCGGGTTAAGAAAAAATCGCCCACGGTGACTGTGTTGGCGACCCAGTCTCCATCAAGGTCTCGTTCCTCGACGACCGCTTCTCCAGACATCACCCACACGACGAGAGGTTCCGCCACAGCGGGAACGATAAAGGGTTCCTGCTTATTAAGACGGGAATAGACCTTTACAAACAGGTCATTCCAAGCCGGGCTATCGCCACTGACAAGAGTGCGACCCGCTATATACTGTTCAAGCCCGAGCGGGGACGTCCGCTCGGGCCTTGCAATGCCCTCTTCCAGTTCAGGCAGGACTGCCGCTGGATAAATGGGTTTTCCGCTAACTGCCGGGATTGGCGGCAGGACGTTTTGACGGGATGATTCGATGGTTCCCATTGCGGGCCCTCTCTTCAAAAGAGCATAGCTGTGTAGGTTGCCTAAGGCTTCAATGGAACATCTCCCGGTTCACATCTCCGCCCACAACCACCATCAATGATGCAATGCAGCATTTGGTTTCGTCCGACAGGAATATAAAGCCGGTTTCTTCTGACTCCTTGAGGCAGATGACATCCCCATCGACGTCCCAAGTAAAGATTTCCGGCCTCGCGGCACAATCCGGAAAGCTTCCGACGGCATCTTTTTTGAGGAGCGACAGCAAGGCAGCGCCATTCCTTGGTAGTGCTGGAATGAACGTGATTGCTTCACTGCCGAACATGATCCACTCCATCGTTGGCTCGTTTGAGCAATCATCGCCCATGAAGATCGAAGAGCGATAGAACGACGCTCCAACGAGATTGCCCGATCCTGCAAATATCGATATTCGGCCCCGTCGCAGGGTCATATGAGGGGGGCCGACGCGCTACCAAAGGTGCCGGATACCGAATGGCACCGAACCATCAGTCGGAGCAAATATTGAGCCTTAGTTCATCAGGCAGGCTTGTCAGCAGACTGCTTTTCGTTGAATAACGAGATACGGTCATGGGCGATCAGCAGAGCTTTCTCTATCAATGGATATCCGGCATAGGGAATGACGTTGAAGAGGGTTTCGACAATCTCCTCCCGGGTGGCCCCAAGATTGAGAGCTGCATCGATATGGACGCCGAGCGGCTTCTCTGCCGCAACGGTCCCCTGGGCGGCGAGAGCAGAGATTGCACCCAATTCACGGACCTTCGGATCAAGGGCGCGGCGACAAAAGATATCGCCGTAGCAATGAGCAACGATAAGCCTACCCAGACCAGGCGCAACATCCTTGAAGCTGTCGACCACATCAGCGCCGGACCCTCCTGATGTCTCGGCAAGTGTTGCGACACCCCTCACGAAGCGCCTCTCGTCATCTTTTGTGGTTTCGACACTTTTCCGGGAACTCACTTGTGGCCGTGCGGAAGCCGCCAGGACATTTTTGACTCTGCCGGCAGCGTTGAGCGCGGCGGGGAACCCGGAATAGACGCTCTGTTGGATAACCATCTCGACAATATCACTATCGCTAGCACCGGCAGCCAATGCCGAAACAATATGACCGTCAAAGCTTGCCCCTACTTTCCCACGTGCCGCCAGCATAGCGGCCGACGCGAGATGGGTCAGCCTGGGCTCCAGGCGCACCGCACCGAATATCTCATCGCGCAGGGTATCCTCGCGCCATTTCAAGAAGTCAGGCGCAAACCGACCGAGTATAGCGACCCGGTCCGAGGACATATCCGGGACAGCAGGTGATGCTTTCGCCCTGGTGGCATTTTCGGTTTCGCACCGATCGGTGAGAATATCACGGACGATAGGAACGGCATTGATCGCCGTGGGAAACCCGACAAGACCCGCGGAAATAAACAACAGGTCGACGACATCATCGGGGGTTCCCCCGGCATTCAACAATCCGGTGAGGTGAAAAGAAAGCTGAGACTGCGCCGATCCGTGGGCCAACAATGTGGCCGCGGTCAAAATCTGGCGCGTTCGCAGATCAAGACCGTCCCGCGATAACACATCGCCATAGGGATATTGAATGGTGAACCGCGCCAGATCTTCCGAGAAGCGCGCAAGCTGGCTTACCGGCCCTCCAAAATTCTCACCCCCGATCTGTTTCAGAATGGCAAGACCCCGCAAGTGTTTCGCCCTCTCTTGTGGCGAAGCCAAATTCTCGAGTTGCTGCTCGATATCTGTCGTTGTCATCGCTTTCTCCTTGAATTGGATGTCCCTGGCACCAATGCTCACATCGAGCGAAAAACGGACCACGCCGGCATTGGCGATGCCGGCGTGGATTCCGGACTACTGCTTGCGATAAAGAACCATTCCCGCGTGATACAGGACGCCATCGACAAAATCGCCGTCGGCAGTAAAGCCGGTATCGTCCCAGTACTCGATGTGGTCTCCAGACACCTCGTATCGTCCCTGATAGGCGCTTTCGCGTCGACCGCGCGCCTCGTCGTAACGGCCATTCGGGAGCAACTGGTGCCGGATGCGGCCGTCTGCGGTCTCCCACATGCCGACATAGGGGTGTGAGGGCGTTGGGGTTGTCATTGTGCCGCCTCCGTCTTGCCGAGGAAAGACTGAATGGTCTCGGGCTCGACGACCCAAGCGTAGTTCAGTTCGTGGCGGATTTTCCATTTGCCAGCGGTGCATTCCCATCCCAACTGCGAGCGGCCATCAAAAGCGATCACCTTGCCGTCAAGGCGATCGATGCGGCCAACGAAACCAAGCGTCGTCGAGGCGACGGTGTCGCCGACCATCGCATCATGACCTCCGGTCAGGCCGTGGCGAACCGATCGGGCAGCGTTCTGCAGCGCCTCCCAGTTGGCGCCGTACCGAGCCGAATTGTCAAAGAGCTGTGTGCTACCAGGCGCGAAATTGTCGTAGAAAACCCCTTTGGTGTTTTCCAGGTCGTAATACCGGTTCAGCTTGTCGGCGAACACGAACTTGCCGTCGCCTTCATGACGTTCCCAACCTTTCATGATCCAGTCGGCATGAAGTGCGAGCGGAGCATCGGCGCCTTCCCGAGGGCAGGAGCTGTCCTGTGCAGCGACGGGTCCGACGCAGATCCCGAGAGCCAAAGCTGCTGCGAGTGTGATCTTGATTTTTGTCATGGAAATCTCTCCTTCGATAATCGGTTGGGCTTGTTTGCCAGCTGCCGGTTCGACCGGTCGGCTATGGGCAATAGGTAGACAAATTCGATTGTCGCTTGTATTCCCTTTCCGCTAACGAGATTGGTTAGTGGGATACGACAATGACGATCGATCTAAATCTGGTGCCGATGTTTCTGGCCGTCGCAGAGGAAGGGAATTTCAGGGCGGCCGCCGATCGTCTCGGCGTCACACGCTCGGCCGTTAGCCAGGCGATCAGACGGCTCGAGGATATATGCGGCATTGCCCTCGTTAGCCGCACGACGCGCAGCGTGCGGTTGACGGAGGCGGGCAACCGCTTCCGCGAAACACTGTCTCAGCCGATGGCCGATGTGAAATCGGCGTTCGAGGATGTCGCAGGCGATGCAAGACCTAGCGGATTGCTTCGGATCGCTGTCACCTCGATTGCCGAACAATTTCTGTCCGGCCCACTGATCGCGTCATTCGCGCAAGCCCATCCCTCCATCACAATCGACGTCACGGTGACAGACGACGTCTTCGACATCGTAGCAGCCGGCTACGACGCGGGGGTCCGGTTGGGTGATGTGATAGAGCAGGATATGGTTGCAGTGCCACTCACAAAAGAAGAGAGAGAAGTGGTCGTCGCGACTCCGGGATATTTCGATATCCACGGAACGCCCCGCCACCCCCGTGACCTCGTACATCATCGCTGCATCGGCTGGCGTCCGTCTCCAAGCGCTGCCCCGTATCGATGGGAATTCGCGGAAGACGGCATCCCTTTCGACGTCGCCGTCGAGCCGCAAATCACCACGAACGATCTGTATTTGATGATCCGGACTGCGCTCGCGGGCGGCGGAATCACATTTGCGTTGGAGGAGACGTTTCGTTCATACATCGATCGCGGCGAGTTGATCACGGTGTTGGACGATTATCTGCCGCCATTTCCAGGGTTCTTCCTTTACTTCCCCAATCGCCGGAATATGGCGCCCAAGCTGCGCGCGCTCATTGACCACGTTCGTGCATACAAACCGACGTCATCCTAGCTGTTAGTCGCCAGGGCACCCTGGGTTTTGTGCTTGGGGTTGGACGCGGTTAGTGACCAGCTATTCGCTGATTCGGCCGGCCCGAATCAGGCCAAGGCGGCGCAAATTGGTGAGAATGGACACGCGGCTCCTGAAGGTCGGAGCGGCAAAACCCGCAGCGAAATCGACGTTCGTCATCATGGAAGAAGAGGCTGGTGGGAGCCTCTTCTCGGATCCGCCTGTTTCGCCGGATGACAGCCGGCTGTCAGACCCTTAAGCGTAGTTGATAGGCAGCCAATCGTAATTCGTGCTGTCTTTGCGGACATGGCCAATGCCCGGAAAGGCGATATGCGCGCCTGCCACCAGATATTTGCCCTCCACCGCCTGCTTGAACGCAGTGTCGCGTGCAAACACTGCGGCTTTCTGGTCGATGTCGAATTCGATGGCGACGCCGGGTTCATCGAACTGCAGGATATCGCCATGGGTGATGTCGCCCCAGAATACGATCTTCTGGCCCTCACTTTCCAGCGTGATGGCACTGTGACCCGGCGTATGTCCGGCATAAAGAATGGAACCAAGACCGGGAACAGGCGCTGCGTTATCCGCGAAGGTTTCGAATTTTCCGGCTTCCACGTATGGCGTCACACACTGATCCGCTTCGCCAAAATGCTGCTTGACGATGCCCGTCGCCGCCTTGGCGTTTGCCGCATTCAGCCAGAATTTTGCCTCTCGTTCATTGACCCGCAAAGTGGCGTTTGAGAAGGTACGCTTGCCATTGCTCACCAATCCGCCGGAATGATCGGTGTGGATATGGGTGAGGACGACATCATCGATGTCATGCGCCTTGTAATCTGATGCCTCGATATTGGCGACAATCTTGCCGAGCGAGGCCCCGAGATAGGCACCGGTGCCTGCGTCTATCAGCACCAGTCTTTCGCCGGTGTTGACAAGGAAAGCATTGACGGAGGTTGGGATGATGTCCGGCAGAAAGGCATCATTCAACGCGCTGTGCGCATGTTGCTCGGTGGTGTTTGTGTAAAGCTTTGCCAGCGGCAGCGCGACGGTGCCGTCCGACAGGGCCGTGACCTCCACGGAGCCGATTTTCAGCCGGTAGAAACCGGGTGCCTGAAAAACGGCATAGGGTGCCTTGGCGAAAGCGTTTGATGGTGTGACGAACGGTGCTGTGATCAGACCCGTCAGTGCGCCTTTGAGAATGGAACGACGAGATGGCATAGGTTTGCTCCTTGGTGATGGTTGGAACGACTTGCAAGTTCCTGCTCATCAGCTAAGGATGTCACCGTTAGCAATAAAATCGATACCAGTCATGCAAGTCATCGATCATTTCAATCTTCGATCCTTCGACCTTAATCTTCTTGTCGCGTTTGACGCGATGATGGAGGAGATGAGTGTGACCCGCGCAGCGCAGCGCTTGAAGATCCAACAGCCTGCCATGAGCCACAACATCTCGACCTTGCGCACGCTTTTTCAGGACGAGCTGTTCATCCGCGTAGGACAAGTGATGAAGCCCACGGCGCGGGCGCTGAATTTATCAGGTCCGGTGCGGCAGGCTCTACGACAGGCACAGGCCGCCGTGTTGATGGCAGACGCATTCCATCCTGCCACCGAGCGACGTACATTCAGGCTCGGGCTTTCCAGCGAGGTCGAACTATTGTTGCTGCCTGACCTGACCGCTCGGCTGCGCGATATCGCGCCAGGCATTCGTATTTTGGCTCGCGGCGGCGATGCACTGGAGATCGAGGCGATGCTGGATTCAGGCGTCGTCGACCTGTCTGTGGGATGCAGCTATCTCCCGGATTCACGGCACCATAGCGAACCGCTGTATCAGTCCAGCGTCTTGTGCTGTTTCAATCCCCAATTGCTGAAGCTCTCCAATCCGGTGGATCTTAATGCCTATATGGCCGCACAACATGCGGTGATCTCGCAGACGGACAGCCTGCATGGCTGCGTCAAGGATGCGCTGGAGCATGCAGGTGCAGAACTGGAAGTCGTGGCGGCAGCTCCCGATTTCACGTCGATATTGGCAACTGCGCGTTCATCTGCGGTCATTGCCACCGTATCCTCGCGCATAGCGCTTCGTTATGGGCCGCTATTGGGACTTGAGGTCAGCCCGGTGCCACTGGCACTTTCTTTCCCACCCGTGGCAATGGTTTGGCCGCTCCACATGGACAGTGATCTCGGCTGCGCTTGGTTGCGGCAGCAAATCCGTGAGACGATGCTGGGGACGAACGAGCGCAACGTTGCGAATATTGCAGCGTGATTCCATAAAGATCAGCGTGTCTTTGATGGCCTTCGGCTTGAACGGATACGAACCGGAAACCCGTAGACTCTAGGTGAAAATGCGACGAGATTTCAATGCGATCACCCATCAAGCTGACCGGCATCTCCATCTACTCGCTGATTCTAAGTTGCGGACTGTAACAGGCCGCGCGGTTCTAGTGCCTGGAGATATGGACTCAATCCGTCTCCATCTCGGGACGCGATTATCACCACCTCCTTCTGCGCACGACTGATCCCGAGATATAGCTCCGATAGAAAGCGGCGCTCTTGGTGCCCCTTGTAGTTTGATAAGGGAACCAGATCTCCGTTCGCATCCACGATCACCACGGAGTCGAATTGGAGCCCTGCAACGTATTCTGGTGTACTGAAAACGATCCGTCGGTTCATGTAGCGCAGCTGCTCTACATCGTCACGAGACCTTATGATGAAGACCTCTTGGGGGAACTGATGTGAGGCAGCATTCTGGTATGTTTCAAAGCGCTCGAAGTCCATGCAAAGGACCGCCACTTGACCTTGACGCTTGCGAGCCGCGGCTTGTAGCCGTCGGGCGGTGGTCATGGCCAATTTAAATGCAGCGCGGGCGGTATCGACGACATGGTAAGTCGGTATCGGTCCTGGGCCCACCACGCTCGCTGCAACTGGTAAGTTCCAGTCGTCGTGCATATCTAGCGCCGGAACAGAATCCAGTACTGCGCGCGCGAGCGCCGCTATCTGATTTGTATAACGATAAACTTGAACGAAATCGACCTTATGAACCGCACCGGATTTACCGGAGACCCCAACTCGTGAGAAGTAGGGTCTATGACAAGCAAGACGACGAACAAATTCTCCCCTGAAGTCCGCGCCCGTGCCGTGCGTATGGTGACGGAGCATGAAGCCGAACATCGCTCCCGCTGGGCAGCGGTATCATCGATAGCGGCCAAGATCGGCTGCTCGGCGCATACCCTCCATGAATGGGTGAAGAAGGCCGAGGTCGACAGCGGCAAGCGGGCTGGCCTGCCGAGCGACGTGGCCGAGAAGATGAAGGCACTGGAGCGGGAGAACCGGGAGCTTCGTCAGGCGAACGAGATTTTGCGCAAAGCCTCGGCATATTTTGCCC
>NZ_FMVA01000014.1:0-132712 GCF_900101425.1 Rhizobium sp. NFACC06-2
CCACATGCCGGAACTGGGCGACAGTTCGCCCGGCGGCATGGCGGCGCTTGCAGGCCTTGCCCCCTTCAATGCCGATAGCGGCATTCACCGCGGCCAGCGCCATATCCGCGGCGGACGAAAGCGCGTTCGCGATGCCCTCTACATGGCGGCGCTGGTGGCCTACCGGTTAAAGTCGCCATTCGCCCGCATGGTTCAGGCCATGCAGGCCAAAGGCAAACCGTTCAAGGTCATGATCATTGCCATCGCCCGCAAACTGCTCGTCATCGCAAACGCCATGCTCAGGGATAAAACCACATTCCAAGCAGCTTGAAACAACATGCATCAATACAGTTGCCAGCCGACGCGCCTCTGCGCGGCGAGACGACTCTTTTCAGCCCAAGGACTTGGGCTGGCTGGATACCGGCTCAAGGCCGGTATGACGGCCGGGGGGATGGAGGCCAGACTTTACGCTTTCGGAGCCGGCCCCGTCGAGGCGCGCACCACAAGTTCCGCCTTCCATAGTTCTTGGTGCGGTTCCGTCTGGTTGAGCTTGATCCGGTTGATCAGGCGCTGGCCCACGCGCACCCCCGCCGCCCTCAGCGACGAACGGGTGGTGGTCAGCGGCACGGAGAAATTATCGGGCTTCAAAAGCGGCAGCACGTCGTCATGGGCGATCAGCGAAATATCCTTGCCGGGTTTCAAGCCCCGCTGGTTGAGCGAACGGATCGCGCCGAGCGCAAGCGCGGTACTGGCGCAAAGAATGGCGGTCGGTTTTTCCGGGCGTGACAGTAAGGCCTCCATGCCGAGATAACCTTCCTCGTCGGTCATGCTGCTGTGTCTCTTGTTGTTCGCATGCAATGTCAGGCCATTTGCCGAAAGCGCCTTTTCCACCCCGAGACAGCGCCGGTAGGTGAAGTCATAGCCTTCCGGACCGTTCAGAAGCCCGATACGCGTGTGGCCAAGCTGGAGGAGAAGCTGGGTCGCATCGCGGAACGCACCCTCATTGTCCACGTCGAGATAGGGATAATCCTCCTCCACGCCAACGGAGCGGCCATGCACGAGGAAGGGCAGGGAGAGCGATTGCATCATGGCGATGCGCGGGTCGTTCTTCTTCATATAGGCGAGATAGATGCCATCGACGCTGCCGCTTGCGGCGAGCCCCCGCAGGGCTTCGCGCTCTTTTTCCGGCTCGGTCGGCATGATCACGAGATGAAAGCCGCTGCGCGATGCTTCTTCACCGAGTCCGCTCAGGAATTCGCCGAAATGCACGTCGGAACGGTGATGCTCGCCAATCGGCATTACAAGCCCGATGGAACCGACCTTGCCTGTCGCCAGCCGTTGCGCGGCCGCATTCGGGCGATAGCCTGTCTTTTCGGCAGCCTCCATGACGCGGCGGCGCGTTTCGGCGCTGACTTCCGGATAGCCGTTGAGCGCCCTGCTGATGGTCGTCTGCGAAATGCCCAGCAGTTGCGACAGCTGTTTCAGGTTCATGTCTGTCATTCCTCCATGCGCGCGCCTTGGGAATACGGCAAAGCCTCTCCTCAATTCCCAAAGCGCTTTAGATTTTTACCAGTCTCCACCGTATTTCTCAATCGAAAAGGATAGCCGCCTTCCGAATTAAATATGACTATTCATAGGGCGCTGCAACGTTTCCGCAGAAAGAGCCTCTTGACTCCGTCTTAATGACAATGAGATGAATAGGCAGCCAAAGCGCTTTGATTGGAGAGGACGCTTTGAGCCTTTTATGTGATGGGAGGTAAATCACATGCAGAAGACTCTTTTGGCGACGGCCGCCGTCATGGCTTTGCTGTCCGGTGCGGCTTTTGCCGCCGACCTGAAGTTTGCACCCGGCGGCGACGCCAAGTTCAACTGGAAAAGCTACGAGGACTTCAAGGCGGCCCATGCCGATCTGAAAGGCCAGACGCTGACGATTTTCGGCCCGTGGCGCGGTGAAGACGAGGCCCTGTTCCAGTCGGTGCTTGCCTATTTCGCCGATGCGACCGGCGTGAACGTCCGTTATTCCTCGTCGGAAAATTACGAGCAGCAGATCGTCATCGATACGCAGGCTGGCTCGCCGCCCAATATCGCCATCCTGCCGCAGCCCGGCCTTCTGGCCGATCTGGCCGCCAAGGGCTTCCTCGTGCCGCTCGGCGACAAGACCGCCGATTGGGTCAAGGAAAATTACGGCGCGGGCCAGTCCTGGGTCGACCTCGGCAGCTACAAGGGCAAGGACGGCAACAAGGCCTATTTCGCCTTCCCTTTCAAGGCGGATGTGAAGTCGCTTGTCTGGTACGTGCCTGAGAACTTCGAGGAAGCGGGCTACAAGGTGCCCGAGAGCATGGAAGACCTGTTCAAGCTGACGGACCAGATTGTTGCCGATGGCGGCACGCCCTGGTGCATCGGTCTCGGTTCCGGCGGGGCAACCGGCTGGCCGGCAACGGACTGGGTGGAAGACCTGATGCTGCGCACGCAGCCGCTCGACGTCTACCAGAAATGGACGACCAACGAGGTCAAATTCACCGATCCGGCCGTGGTAGAAGCGATCAATGAATTCGGCAAATTCGCCAAGAACGAAAAATATGTCAGCGGCGGTGTCGCGGCCGTGGCCTCCACCGATTTCCGCGACAGCCCCAAGGGCCTCTTCGACATTCCGCCGAAGTGCTACCTGCACCATCAGGCGTCGTTCATTCCGTCCTTCTTCCCGGAAGGCACTAAAGTGGGGACGGATGCGGATTTCTTCTACATGCCGACTTACGCGTCAAAGCCTGACCTCGGCAAGCCGGTTCTCGGCGCTGGCACGCTGGTCACCATCACCAAGGAAGCACCTGCCGCCAAGGCATTCGTTGAATTCCTGCAAACCCCGATCGCCCATGAAGTCTGGATGGCGCAGTCCAGCTTCCTCACGCCCTATAAGGGTGTGAATGTCGATGCCTATGCCAATGAGCAGATGAAGCGACAGGGTGAAATCCTCACGACCGCGACAAGCTTCGGCTTCGATGGTTCGGACCTCATGCCCGGCAAGATCGGCGCTGGTGCATTCTGGACCGGCATGATCGATTTCGTCGGCGGCAAGTCCGCGGATCAGGTCGCGAGCGATATCCAGAAGGCCTGGGACGGCCTGAAGTAAAGATATCGGATCGGGCCCGGCGGTTTGCTGCCGGGCCCTTACCAACGGCGCTGCCCCGACGACCGCATAAATCAGCGCGGCGCGGAGAAGATCAAGGGAGGGAACATGGCTCAACAACTCGTTTCGGCCATCGGCGTGATGGTGGCGGGAGTCTTTGCCTGCGCTGCCTATTACTGGCTATCCGACAAGGTGCTTCAGGCGATCCTTCCGGTCCGCTCGGGAGACGTATTGCAGGCATCCCGCAACCTCAATCGCCGCGCGGCGGTCCGGCCCTGGCTGTTCATCGGTCCGGCTTTGATCCTCCTGCTGGTCTATCTGGTCTACCCCGTCATCGCGACGCTGATCCTGTCTTTCTATGACCGGACCGGCAGCGAATTCGTCGGTCTTGCCAATTATCGCTGGGCGTTTTTCGATGCCGGTTTCCGCCAGTCGATCTTCAACAATATCCTCTGGCTGGCCGTCGTGCCGGCCGCCTGCACCTTCTTCGGCCTCGTTATCGCGGTCATGACCGACCGCATCTGGTGGGGCAACATCGCCAAGTCCATCGTCTTCATGCCGATGGCGATCTCCTTCGTGGGCGCCTCCGTCATCTGGAAATTCATTTATGAATACCGCGCCGAAGGTCAGGTGCAGATCGGCCTTCTGAACGCCATCGTCGAGTTTTTCGGTGGCAATCCGCAGGTCTGGATTTCCATGCCCTTCTGGAACAACTTCTTCCTGATGGTCATCCTCATCTGGATTCAGACCGGTTTCGCCATGGTCATCCTGTCGGCAGCGCTGCGCGGAATTCCGGAAGAAACCATCGAGGCGGCCGTCATCGATGGCGCCAATGGCTGGCAGATCTTCTGGAAGATCATGGTTCCGCAAATCTGGGGCACCATCGCCGTCGTCTGGACGACGATCACCATTCTCGTGCTCAAGGTCTTCGATATCGTACTGACCATGACCAACGGGCAATGGAACACCATGGTCCTCGCCAATCTCATGTTCGACTGGATGTTCCGCGGCGGTGGCGACAGCGGCCGAAGTGCGGTCATCGCGCTCATCATCATGGCGGCCGTCACCCCGATCATGGTCTGGAACATCCGCCAGGCGAACCGCGAGATGGAGGGCCGCTGAGATGAATATCGTCAAACGCCTGCGCCGCGTCGGCCTGCCGCGCCTCATCGTCCATGCCAGCGTTCTGGTCGTCGTGCTTCTCTGGCTCCTGCCCACGCTCGGCATTCTCGTCAGCTCGCTGCGCGACAAGGACCAGATCACCGTGTCGGGCTGGTGGACGGCCTTCTCCAGCTCCGAACAAACCTCGGCAGTGCGCCTCGCCGATGCTTCCGTGCAGAAGCAGGATGGCAGCCGCTATGTGATATCAGGCAATGTTTTCGAAAACGGACAGGGCGGCAAGGTTGCAGCCTTCGGCGTTCGCGTACAGGAGCCCACGGCGTTCAAAGCCGGCGAGGCGGCCGATATCGGTGACGGCGAAACATTGCTCGTCAATACGGACGGTAGCTACGAATACAGCAAGGCCGCGAGCTTTGAAGGTTCGCGCGGCAAGCGCGTTTACATCTCCGTCGCGACGCCGCCCGTCTTCACGCTCGACAACTATCGCACGGTCCTGACCTCGGAAGGCATCGGCCAGTCCTTCGTCAACTCGCTGACCGTCGCCGTGCCGGCAACCGTCATCCCGATCCTCATTGCCGCCTTCGCCGCCTATGCACTGTCATGGATGAGCTTTTCCGGCCGCAATCTGCTGATTGCCATGGTGGTGGGCCTGATCGTCGTGCCGCTGCAGATGTCGCTGATCCCGCTTCTCAGGCTCTATAATGAAATCGGCACCATCTTCGGCGTGCCATCCAAGACCTATGCCGGCATCTGGCTGGCGCACACGGCCTTCGGCCTGCCGCTCGCCATCTATCTGCTGCGCAACTATATTTCCGGCCTGCCGAAAGAGATCATCGAAAGCGCCCGCGTCGATGGTGCGAGCGATTTTGAAATCTTCGTCAAGATCATCCTGCCGCTGTCTTTCCCCGCGCTCGCCTCCTTCGCCATCTTCCAGTTCCTTTGGACCTGGAACGACCTGCTCGTCGCCATGGTCTTCCTCGGCACGCAGAAGGACGAGTTGGTGCTGACAGGCGCCTTGAACGCGCTGCTCGGTTCGCGCGGCGGCAACTGGGAAATTCTCACTGCCTCGGCCTTCGTCACTATCGTCGTGCCGCTCGGCGTTTTCTTCGCTCTTCAACGTTATCTCGTGCGTGGCCTGCTGGCAGGCTCCGTCAAGGGAGGCTGATCATTCCATGAACGCCCATACCACACAGGACACTTCCATGACCACTTCGGTGACTTCCGCTTTGACGCCCAACAAGGATTGGTGGCGCGGCGCTGTTATCTATCAGATCTATCCCCGCTCCTATCAGGACTCCAATGGCGATGGCATTGGCGACCTCAAGGGCATCACCGACCGTCTGGCGCATATCGCCAATCTGGGTGCCGACGCGATCTGGATTTCGCCCTTCTTCACCTCGCCGATGAAGGATTTCGGTTACGACGTCTCGAATTATGTCGATGTCGATCCGATGTTCGGCACGCTTGCCGATTTCGACGGGCTGATTGCCGAAGCCCACCGGCTCGGCATCCGCGTCATGATCGACCTTGTGATGTCGCACACTTCGGACCAGCATCCGTGGTTCGTGGAAAGCCGCGCCAGCCGCAGCAATCCGAAATCGAATTGGTATGTCTGGTCGGATAGCAAGCCGGACGGCACGCCGCCCAACAACTGGCTGTCGATCTTCGGCGGTTCCGCCTGGCAGTGGGATCCGACCCGCATGCAATATTACATGCACAACTTCTTGACCTCACAGCCGGACCTCAACCTGCACAATCCGGAAGTTCAGGAAGAGCTGCTGAACATCACCCGCTTCTGGCTGAAGCGCGGCGTCGATGGTTTCCGCCTCGACACCATCAATTTCTATTTCCACGACCTTGAGCTGCGCGACAATCCGGCGCTGGCGCCGGAGCGCCGCAATGCCTCAACCGCTCCGGCGGTCAACCCGTACAATTTCCAGGAACATCTCTACGACAAGAACCGCCCGGAAAACATCGCCTTCCTGAAGCGCTTCCGCGCGGTGCTGGACGAGTTCCCGGATATCGCCGCCGTCGGCGAAGTGGGTGACAGTCAGCGCGGTCTCGAAATCGTCGGCGAATATACCTCCGGCGATGACAAGATGCAGATGTGCTATGCCTTCGAATTCCTCGCCCCCGATGCGCTCACACCGCAGCGCGTGGCCGATGTGCAGGCGGATTTTGCGAAGGCCGCACCGGAAGGCTGGGCCTGCTGGGCTTTCTCCAACCACGATGTCGTGCGCCATGTCAGCCGCTGGGGTGAGCATGTCGAAGATAAGGACGCCTTCGCCAAGGTGCTTTCGGCACTCTTGATGACACAGCGCGGTTCCGTCTGCATCTATGAGGGTGAAGAACTCGGCCTCACCGAAGCGGACATCGCTTTCGAAGATTTGCAGGATCCCTACGGCATCCAGTTCTGGCCGGAATTCAAGGGCCGCGACGGTTGCCGCACGCCGATGGTGTGGGATGCCGGCCACGCACAGGCCGGTTTCTCGACAGCCGACAAGACATGGCTGCCCATTCCGGCCGAGCACAAGCAGCGCGCCGTCAGCGCCCAGCAGGGCAATGAAGCTTCGGTGCTGGAACATTACCGCCGCTTCCTCGCTTTCCGCAGGCAGCACCCGGCTTTCGCAAAGGGTGGTATCGAATTCCAGCCGGTGCAGGGTGAGGTGCTGAGCTATACCCGAAAGCTGGGCAACGAAACCGTTCTTTGCCTCTTCAACTTGTCTGCAACGCCGGCAAAAGCCACGCTGCCGGAAGGGAACTGGGAGGTTCTCGAAGGCCACGGCTTTGCAAGCGGCCTTGAAGGCAGAAGCGTAGAACTTCCGGCATGGGGCGCATTCTTCGCCCGTTACGCCTGACAGATGAGGGAGGAACACCCATGACAAGTCTCGTTCTCAAGGATATCCGCAAATCATACGGGCAGGTGAAGGTCCTGCACGGCATCGATCTTCAGATCGAACAGGGCGAATTCATCGTTTTCGTCGGCCCCTCTGGCTGCGGAAAATCGACGCTGCTGCGCATGATCGCTGGTCTGGAGGAAATCACCGGTGGCGAGATGTATATTGACGGCCAGCTCGTCAACGAAATCCCGCCATCGCGGCGGGGTATCGCCATGGTGTTCCAGTCCTATGCGCTTTATCCGCATATGACGGTTTACGACAACATGGCCTTCGGCATGAAGATCGCGAAAGAGAACAAGCAGGAGATCGACCGCCGCGTTCGCGCCGCTGCCGAAATCCTGCAACTGACGCAATATCTGGAGCGGCTGCCCAAGGCGCTCTCCGGCGGCCAGCGCCAGCGCGTCGCCATCGGCCGCGCCATTTGCCGCAATCCGAAAGTCTTCCTGTTCGATGAGCCCTTGTCGAACCTCGATGCGGCGCTGCGCGTCGCCACCCGCATCGAGATCGCCAAGCTCAACGAGCAGATGGCCGATACGACGATGATCTACGTCACCCACGACCAGGTTGAGGCGATGACGCTGGCGGATCGTATCGTCGTTTTGAATGCCGGTCGTGTGGAGCAGGTGGGTGCGCCGCTCGAACTTTACGAGAGACCGGCCAATCTTTTCGTGGCGCGTTTCATCGGCTCGCCCGCCATGAACATCATCGCTGCAAAGATCACCGAAACCGGTGAGAAGACCTCCATCGAACTTGCCGGCGGCAAGACGCTCGCCGTTTATGTTCCGACGTCCGCAACCGAAAAGGGCAAGGCTGCGAGCTTCGGTGTCCGGCCGGAAGATCTGAGCATCGTCACCGGGGACGATTATCTTTTCGAGGGAAAAGTCGCGATCGTCGAGGCGCTCGGCGAAGTGACACTGCTTTATCTCGAAGCGCCCAAGGGGCAGGAGCCGATCATCGTCAAGGTGCCGGGCATCGTTTCCGTCGGCAAGGGCGAAACCCTGCGTTTTGCGGCACCGCAGGAAAAGCTCCACCTCTTCGACGCCGAGGGCAAGACCTATCGCAGCTAATCGCCGTCGATGCCGAACCATGCCCCGGAACCTCCTCGTTCCGGGGTTTTTGCTGACCTTTTTACCGCTGTGGAAAAATCTCGGAAATGTCCCGCTTCCGGTCTGTTTAAGCCTGCGCTGATATGAATTGTTAAAGACTATGACCTAGTCTCAATCCATTGATCGAGCATGGGAGTCTGGGCGTGCAGAGCGGTACGGGTGTCATCAGGAACCATTACCTGAGCAAGGAAGAATCCTTCATGTATGACCGCGAAAGCCGGTTTCGCATGGAAGATACCATGAACGCCGCACGCATCGAATATACCGAAAAGGCGGTGATGCACATGGCGGCGCGCCGCTGCGATGTCATCCGCATCTCCCAGACCGAAGCGGTGCTGGCGCTGCTGACGAAATATAACCTGCCGAACCAGTTCTATCTCGATATTCCCGACGCCCGCATCACCAAGATCGGCTGCGTGATGTTGCGCGTCAACGCCAACAACACCATCCACGTCCGCTTCCTGCGCATGCTGACGCAGAAGGAACTGGACCGCATTTTCGTGTTCAGCACGCATCCGGCGCATAGAGACCGGAAGCTCGATATCCGGTCGTTCTGAAAATCGGATGATCGGCGAGGGTCTTAAGAAAGCCCGCCCAGAACCGTCTGCTTCAGCTTCACATCCGGCACTTCGGTAAAGGTGAGATCGCTGCGGCCGAAATAGGATTTCTGGTTGGTGGCGGACCAGTCGTTGCAGACCAGCTTGTAGCGCTCTTTGTTTTCCGGATTTTCCGGCATGGCGTAGAGATAGTCGCCGGTGCGCTCGGTGAGCGGAATGTCGCCATCCTGATTGCAGCGCTTGAGGATTTGGGCGAGAGCCTCGCCATCGACTTCCGTCACCATCAGCTTGCCGTCGAAACGCAGCGAGGCGTTGAAATCGTAGCGGCGAATATCGCCCTCGGGCAGGCCGGCACCAAACGAAGTGTGGCCGATGAAGCCGACATCCGCACCGGTTTTTGCGGCGATGAGCTGCGCCACATGGCGGCCCGCCTCATCGACGGTCATTGCCTTCGCGGATTTGCCGACGATGGCCCGTTCTTCTGCGGTCAGGTGCTTTTCGAGTGTCTGTTCGATCAGGGATTTGAGGGCCGGGGACGTAGGCGCATTGAGCTCGATCGCGACCGTTTCCATGGCAGCCGCCTTGCCGGGTGCCGCAATGGTCGCGACCGTCATGGAGGTGCACCAGGAGCCAGTATGGACATAACGCGTGGCACCCTGCTCGTGCACGAAGTTCAGGTGATCGTGACCGCCGACCAGCAGCGTGCCGTCCGGCAGCAGGGGCAAGATATCGCGGTCGGCGACGACGCCGGCATGGTTGAGAACGATGTTGATCGCATCCGGTTTGACGATATCGGCAAGGTTGGCCTTGGCCCATTCGACCGGCTGCGGAATGTCGAGCATCTCGCGCGTGGGTTTCGGATAGGTGTTAATCGCATTGGTGGCGAGACCCGTAACGACGACCCTCTGTCCGCCGGCATTCACTTCGGCGCTACCAGGAGCAAAAGGCTTTCCGCTGCGCTTGTCGACGATGTTGGACAGCACGGTAATGCCGAGCGCCTGGCCGCGGCTGACAAAATTAGCGAGATCGTTGTCGATATCGGGCTCATGATTGCCGATATTAACGACGGTGGGGGCGAGCTTTGCGAGCGCCGCCAGGAACGTCCATTCGATTTCCCCGGCAGACCGTGTGGCCACCGCATTGCCGATTTCGAAAAGGTCGCCGTTCAGCAAGATGATATGGGGCGCCTTGTCGGCGGCGATGCGCGTTTCGATGGCTGCGAAAAGCTGGCCGATACGCTCATAGGCCGAATGCAGGTCGGAGATGACGATTGCACGCAGCGCCACGTCCTGCGCCATCGCTGGCTTTGCCGCCACCATCAGCGGCAACAGGGCGGTGCCCGCCATAAGCTTCAGCACATCGCGGCGTTTGCTCGAGAAAATCGTCATGTCAGGCCCCATCATCCGAAACTGCACCGCCGTCTCGCGGCCGGTTGAGAAGGCCCTAAAGGGCGATCATCACAGCCGCATGACAAGTCTGACGTTTAAGACGTGGGAAATAAAGCGGTTTCTGCGCCAGCTCTCGGCGATGAGAGGTGCATTCAGGCGATACCGCAAAGTGAGATTGAAAGGCGAAAGCCGTACCCGGCCTTCGCCCATCAAAAATCAATGGAACAGAACGCTGGCGCCCTGATCGGCCGGACCGGCATTGCGGCGGAAGGGGGCGAAAAGCTCGCGGCCCATGCCCCATTCATTGCCGGAAAGATCGGCCCGCGCCGGTTCGCGTTTCGCCAGTTCGGCGGCGGAAACGAGCACTTCCAGCGTTCCCGAAATGGCGTCGAGACGGATGATGTCGCCATCGCGGATAAGCGAGATCGGGCCGCAGTCTGAGGCTTCCGGCGTGACATGAATGGCGGCCGGCACCTTGCCGGAAGCGCCGGACATGCGCCCGTCGGTCACCAGCGCCACCTTGAAACCGCGATCCTGCAGCACACCGAGCGGCGGTGTCAGACGGTGCAGCTCAGGCATGCCATTGGCCTTCGGTCCCTGGAAGCGGACGACGGCGATGAAATCGCGGTTGAGCTTGCCGTCCTTGAACGCGTCCTGAAGCTCCTGCTGGTCGTGGAACACGATTGCCGGTGCTTCGATAATATGGCGCTCCGGCTTGACGGCGGAAATCTTGATAACCGATTTGCCAAGATTGCCGGTCAACATCTTCAGACCACCGGTTGGCTGGAACGGGGTCTCGATGCTGGAAAGCACCTTCGGGTCGTGGCTCTGCTCGGGGGAGGGCTGGCGTACAACCGCGCCCTTCTCGTCAAGCATGGCATCCACGGTGTAAGCCTCGAGGCCCTGTCCGAAGACGGTGCGCACATCGTCATGCACGAAGCCCTGTTTCAAAAGCTGCTTGATGAGGAAGCCCATGCCGCCGGCGGCGTGGAAATGGTTCACATCGGCAAGACCGTTGGGGTAAACGCGGGCGAGCAGCGGCACGATGTCGGAAAGATCGGAAATATCCTGCCAGGTGAGGATGATGCCGGCGGCGCGCGCCATGGCGATCAGATGCATGGTGTGGTTGGTGGAGCCGCCCGTCGCATGCAGGCCGACGACGCCGTTGACGACGGATCTTTCATCGATCATCTCGCCTGCCGGGGTGAACTCGTTGCCCTGCGCGGTAATCGCCAGCGCACGCTTCGTAGCCTCGCGCGTCAACGCATCGCGCAGCGGCGTGCCGGGATTGATGAAGGAGGAGCCGGGCATGTGGAAACCCATGATCTCCATCAGCATCTGGTTGGAATTGGCGGTGCCATAGAAGGTACAGGTGCCGGGCCCATGATAGGATTTCGATTCCGCTTCCAGAAGCTCGGCGCGGCCGACCTTGCCTTCGGCATAAAGCTGGCGGATGCGCGACTTCTCGTCGTTCGGAAGGCCGGATGTCATCGGGCCGGCGGGAACGAAGACGGCGGGCAGATGGCCGAAGGCGAGGGCTGCGATGACGAGGCCGGGCACGATCTTGTCACAGACACCGAGATAGACGGCGGCGTCGAACATGTTGTGCGACAGGCCGATGCCGGCCGCCATGGCAATGGCGTCGCGGGAAAACAGCGAAAGCTCCATGCCCGGCTGGCCCTGAGTCACGCCATCGCACATGGCGGGAACCGCGCCTGCCACCTGGGCTATGCCACCCGCTTCTTTTGCCGCATCGCGGATGATCGCGGGGAAGGTCTCATAGGGCTGGTGCGCCGAGAGCATGTCGTTATAGGCGGTGATGATTCCGAGGTTTGGAACCCGGTCGCCGGCAAGGATGTCCTTGTCGGCGGGGGAACAGACGGCAAATCCATGCGCAAGATTGCCGCAGGAAAGCACGGAACGGTGAACGCCTTTCGAGACCTGCAGCCGCAGCCGCTCGAGATAGGTCTCGCGGTAGGGCTTGGAACGTTCGACGATGCGGGCGGTGATGGCCTGAATGCGGGAATCGGCGGACATGGGCGTTCATCCTGTTCGTTGGTCGGCAACCGGCGTTCCGGGAGGTGAACGGCCGGTTGTCGTGTTTCAGTCTTCATGTCTTCGGGGCGCTTTGTCGCCGGGCCGCAATCGCGGCGGTGGCGTTCGGCTTATGGCGCCCAGTATATATCCACGGGCGTTTCTGCCCGGTTCAGCACGGCGCGGATCGGCATTTCATCCTCATCCTCGCCCGACTGTGCCTTCTCCAGCGTCGCCTTCTTGGCAGCACCTTCGATATGCAGCACCAGAAACTCGGCATCGTGCAGGCTGGAGAAGTTGAAGGTCAACCGTTCTTCTCCGGCATTCTCCGCCGCCATGGTCAAAACGCCGCGCGGCTCATCGAGGTCCAGCGCTTCGTAGAGATTGTCTCCACCGGGGAAGAACGACGCCGTATGGCCATCCGTTCCCATGCCGAGAATGACGACATCGAACGGGTCACAGATCGCCTCGGTCTTGACGGTCGCAAGCGTCGCGGCATCCTCCGGCGAGGCCGCCGGCTGGAACAGCGGCACGAAATAAGCCGCCTTCGCCTTATTCTGCAAAAGGTTCTCGGCAACGAGACGATGGTTCGAACGGTCGCTTTCCGGCGGCACGAAACGTTCGTCCACCAGCGTTACGCTGATATTGGGCCAGTCGAGATCGTGTCTGGAAAGCGCCTGAAAGAACAGCTTGGGCGTCGAACCGCCGGAGACGGCAATGCTTGCCGCACCGCGATCCTTCGTTGCCGCATCAAGGCGTTTGGCAACCTCTGCCGAAAGAGCGGTTGCCAGTTCGGCGGCGGTGTCGAAGACGTGGATCGTTTCGCTCATCGCCAGGCCCTCAATCGGCATCGTGCCAGGTGCGGCCGTCACGCTCGATCAGCGCGATGGAACCGCTCGGACCCCAGGTGCCGGCGGTATAACCCTGCACGCCCTGTCCCAGATCTTCCCAGCTCTTGAGAATGGGGTCGACCCAATCCCACGCCGCTTCCACTTCGTCGCGGCGCATGAACAGCGTCTGGTTGGAGCGGATCGTATCCATCAACAGCCGCTCATAGGCATCGGGGCTGCGCACGTTGAAGGCTTCGGCGAAGCTCATGTCCAGCGAGACCTGACGCAGGCGCATGCCGCCCGGGCCGGGGTCCTTGATGAGGAGCGACTGCTTGACGCCCTCGTCCGGCTGCAGGCGGATGACCAGCTTGTTGGCCTCGATCTTGCCGGCCGCATCATCGAAGATCGAATGCGGAATCTGCTTGAAGGTGACGACGATTTCCGACACGCGGGTCGCGAGGCGTTTGCCCGTGCGGATGTAGAAGGGAACGCCGGCCCAGCGCCAGTTGGCGATTTCAGCCTTGATGGCGACGAAGGTTTCGGTGTTGGAAACGCCGCCTTCCAGCTCTTCCAGATAGCCCTTGACCGGGCCACCGGCGGAAGCGCCGGCACGGTACTGGCCGCGAACCGTCTGCTTTTCGACATTGCTGGTGTCGATTGGCTTCAGCGAGCGCAGAACCTTGAGCTTTTCGTCACGCACGGCTTCGGCATTCATGGATGCCGGCGGTTCCATGGCGACAAGGCAAAGCAGCTGCAGGATATGGTTCTGCACCATGTCGCGCAGCGCACCGGCCTTGTCATAATAACCCGCGCGGCCTTCAAGGCCGACCGCTTCGGCAACGGTGATCTGCACATGGTCGATATGGGCGGAATTCCACAGCGGCTCATAAAGCGCATTGGCGAAACGCAGCGCCATCAGGTTCTGCACCGTCTCCTTGCCGAGATAGTGGTCGATGCGGAAGATCTGCTCTTCTTTGAAGACATGGCCGATGGTGTCGTTCAGTTCCTGCGCGGAAGCCAGATCGCGGCCGATAGGCTTTTCAACGACGATGCGGGTCGAGCGGGTGATGAGCTTGTGCTCGCGGATCTTGTCGGCAATATCGCCGAAAATGCCGGGCGCGACGGCCAGATAGAAGGCGCGCACGCGCTCCTTGCCCTCGTCCAGCAGCTTCTTCAGCACGTCCCAGCCATTATTGCCCTTGGCATCGACTGGCACGTAGAAAAGCCTGTTCAGGAAGATGGCGACCTGCGCATCGTCATATTCGCCGGCCTTCAGGTGCTCCTTCAGCGCGTCCTGCGCGAATTTGCGATATTCCTCGTGGGTCATGACCGAACGCGACGCGCCGATGATGCGGGTCGGCTCCGTGAACTGGCCTTCGACCTGCCGGTGATAAAGGGCCGGCAGAAGCTTGCGCTCGGCAAGATCGCCCGTGCCGCCGAAAACGACACAATCAAAAGGTTCAACAGGAATGATCTGACTGCTCATATCGATTCTCTCGATCTTCAAAGGTTGGGGCATCAATAATCTAATCGATTTAAAAATGCCAGACTCAGTTATGTGAAATTATGAATTTTGCTTCCGCCAACTCATCCGCCGCCGGCAACAGTCTGTAAACATTGGCCTAAAACCTGTCTCGCAACGCGTACCACGAGAGCGCGAGGAAAAGCAGCGGCGCGCGCAGCGACGCTCCGCCGGGAAAAGAGGGCACCTTCAGCTGCGCGAAGGGCGCCAGCATGTCCTTTTTGCCGAGAATGAGATCGGCATAGAGCTTGCCGCAATAGTTCGACAGCATCACCCCATGGCCGGAATAACCGCCGATGGAGGTGACGCCGGGCATGACGTCGCGCACGAAGACTTTGCGCGTCAGGGTAATGCCGACGGAGCCGCCCCAGGAATGGCTGATCTCTATATCTTTCAGCGCAGGATAGATTTCCGCGATCTGCCGGCGGATGTGGCTGGAAATATCGCGCGGCGTATCGGCCGTGTAGGCTTCGCGGCCGCCGAACAGCAGCCGGTTATCGGCCGTCTTGCGGAAGTAGCGCACAACGAACCGCGAATCCGCCACGGCCTCCCGGTCGGGAATGATGTCGGGAAACGCATCCAGCGGCACAGTGGCACCGATGAAGGAACGGATCGGCATGATATGGGCGGCCGTCACCGGTTCGAGATTGCCGATATAGGCATTGGTGGCGATCAGCACCCGCGGCGCGGTGATTGTACCGAAAGGCGTGTCGATGATGGTCTTGCCGCCCACTTGCCGGATGGACTTCGCCGGCGTCATTTCATAAATGCCGGCACCCGCCGCTTTCGCCGCCTTCGCAAGCCCGACCAGCAGCTTCAACGGGTGGATATGGCCGGTGCCGGTATCGCGCGTGCCGCCGAAATAATGGGTGGAGCCGACGCGTTTGCGTGCTTCTGCGCGTTCCATGTAGGAAATATGCGGATAGCCATAACGGTTGTTCATCGCATCGACACTTCGGCGATAATCGTCCTCGTAAGCGGCCTTGTGCGCCACATAGAGCTGCCCGGGAAGATATTCCATGTCGATGCCGCGGCTGACGGCGAAGCCACGCAGGTAGTTTTTGGCGTCCTCGGCAATGTCGAACAGCAGCTTCGATTGCTCGAAGCCGATCTCGCCTTCCATCTCATCGGGAAAGGAGCGCTGGCCGGTGCCGAACTGGCCGCCATTGCGGCCGGAAGCGCCATCGCCGAAACGATGCGCTTCGATGAGGGCGACGGAGACGCCGTTTTCGGCGAGGTTACAGGCGGCCTGAAGGCCGGTATAACCGCCGCCGATGATCGCGACATCAACCTGCTTCGACCCGTCGAGCGCCGGATAGTCCGGCCGCTCTCCGACGGTTGCCTGATACCAGGATAGTCCCGGCGCAATCGGGCTCTGCCATGTCATGCTTTAAGAACCCCTCACACGTTGAGAAGCAGGAATTCCCGCTCCCAGGGGCTGATGACCTGCATGAAGGTCTCGAATTCCCCGCGTTTCAGGCCGGCATAAAGGCCCACGAATTCATGGCCGAACACCCGGTCGAACTGTTCCTCGCCTTCCAGCAGCGCCACGGCCTCCAGGAGACCACGCGGCAGTTCGATGGAACCTTCATTGGCCGTATCGGCGGTGGGTTCGGTCGGCTCGATATTGTTGACGATGCCGAGCCAGCCGCAGCCGAGCGAGGCGGCAAGCGCGAGATAGGGATTGGCGTCCGAACTCGGCAGGCGGTTTTCGACGCGCCGCGCCTGCGGGCCGGAAATCGGCACGCGGAAGGCGGTCGTGCGGTTGTCGTAACCCCAGGCATTGTTGACCGGGCAGGCCATGTCGGGCGTCAGGCGGCGATAGGAATTCACATAGGGCGCCAGCATGACAAGTGCGTTCGGAACGTAGCGCTGCATGCCGCCGACGAAGGAGAAGAATTCCTTCGAGGGACTGCCATCCGCATTGGAGAAGATGTTGCGGCCGCTATCGATCTCCACCACCGACTGGTGGATATGCATGGCCGAACCCGGCTGGCCCTGCATCGGCTTGGCCATGAAGGTGGCGTAGATGCCATGCTTCAGCGCCGCTTCGCGAATGGTGCGCTTGAACAGGAACACCTGGTCGGCAAGCTCGATCGGATCGCCATGGCGAAGGTTGATTTCCAGCTGCGCCGGACCTTCCTCATGGATGAGTGTGTCGATCTCCAGACCCTGCTTTTCGGAGAAGTGATAGATATCGTCGATCAGCTCGTCGAATTCGTTGATGCCGGCGATGGAGTAGCTCTGCCCGCCAACGATGGAGCGGCCGGAGCGGCCCTTCGGCGGATGCAGCGGATAGTCAGGGTCGTCATTCATGGCGACGAGATAAAATTCGATCTCCGGCGCCACGACCGGCTTCCAGCCCTTTTCGGTATAGAGCGAAAGCACATTCTTCAGCACGTTGCGCGGCGTGTAGGGCACGAAATTGCCTTCCGCATCCACCACGTCGCAGATCACCTGCGCGGTCGGGTCCGTTTCCCACGGCACGACGGAGAGGGTAGAAAGATCGGGCACCAGCTTCAGGTCGCTGTCGCGCGGCTCGTAACGGAAATTGGCGGTCTCGTCAGGATATTCGCCGGAGATCGTGTGGCGGTAGAGCGCGGATGGCAGGGCAAGCGACGTATCGCCCGTGAATTTCGCCGTCGGCATCATCTTGCCGCGCGGAACGCCGGCAAGGTCGGGCGTGATGCATTCTATGTCTTCTATCCCGCGCGCCCTCAGCCATTGCGCGGCTTCGCGCCAGGAGGAAACGCCACGGGTGGAGGAAAGGTCGAGGGGAGGGGTCTTCTTTGCCATGGTTGCCTGTTTCTTCGGGCGGAGCATGGTTTTCTTGGCGGGCATGTATCACCGGGTCTGTGTTTCGACTGGCGCCATCATAACCGTAGTTTGGCAATTGGCGAGGGGGAAAGCGCCATTGACAAGCGGCGGCACTTCGAAAAGAGGAAAGGAAACGGATCGGATGGAATGATGACAGAGAAATGTGACGTGCTGATTTTGGGGGCGGGCGCCGCCGGCATGATGTGCGCCATCCGCGCCGGCCAGCGCGGCCGCTCCGTCGTCATTCTCGACCATGCGAAAGCGCCGGGCGAAAAGATCCGCATCTCCGGCGGTGGCCGCTGCAACTTCACCAATATCCATGCCGGGCCGAAGAATTATCTCTCCGCCAATCCGCATTTCGCCAAATCCGCGCTCGCCCGTTATACGCCGCGCGATTTCATCGCCCTTGTCGAAAAACACCGCATCGCCTGGCATGAGAAAACGCTCGGCCAGCTCTTTTGCGATGACAGCGCCAAGGACATCATCCGTATGCTGCTTGCCGAAATGCAGGCGGTGAATGCGAAGCTGCGGCTCGAAACGGCAGTCTCGGCCGTCACCCATGATGGCGCTCGTTTTCGCGTCACGACATCCGCCGGCGTCATCGAAGCGGAAAGCCTCATTGTGGCGACGGGCGGCAAGTCGATCCCGAAAATGGGCGCGACCGGTTTTGCCTATCAGATCGCCGAACAATTCGGCCTCAAGCTCATCGAGACCCGTCCGGGCCTCGTGCCGCTGACGCTTGATCCCGGCTCGCTGGAAAAGCTGAGCCCGCTTGCCGGCGTCGCGGTCCCGGCAGAAGTTTTCCACGGCAAGACCTCGTTTGAGGAAGCGTTGCTCTTCACCCATCGCGGTTTAAGCGGACCCTCGATCCTGCAAATCTCCTCCTACTGGCGTGAAGGCGACGTGGTCCGTCTGAAGCTCGAGCCGCATCGCGATATAGCCGCGCTGCTGAAGCAGGCGAAGCAGAAGAACGGCCGGCAGTCGCCCCAGACGGCTCTGTCGGAAATTCTGCCGAAACGTCTTGCCCAGCACGTCGTCGAACAATCCGGCCTCACCGGCCATCTGGCGGATATGTCCGACAAGGCTCTGGCGAGGCTGGCGGGCGAGGTGCAGGACTGGCAGATCAAGCCCGCCGGTTCTGAAGGTTATCGCACGGCGGAAGTCACGCTCGGCGGCGTGGACACGACCGGCCTCGATTCCCGAAGCATGGCGGCGAAATCCTTGCCCGGCCTCTATTTCATCGGCGAATGTGTTGATGTGACAGGCTGGCTCGGTGGTTATAATTTCCAGTGGGCCTGGGCATCCGGGCAGGCGGCCGGCGAATTCGCGTGATCGTCTCTGGCCGTGGAAAAGTTCGGACCTCTCTCCTTCGTCATGCCGAACTTGATCCGGCATCCAGCCACGGCGCGTCTGCGCCGTGAAGAGTCTTTCGCGATCAAGGACTTGATCGCGCTGGACCCCGGAACTAGTCCGGAGTGACGGAGTGCGGATGTGACCTGTTCGCCAACTCAATTTCAGTTGGTAAAGTTGTGGCCCTTCCTCGCTCTTTTAATAATCTGTTAATGAGCGTGGAGTCATCCTGACCAAATGCCAGCAAAGCCGGATCGCATTGCGCTCCCGCTGCACATGATGTCCTGCTGGAGGCCCTCAACAGGGCATGGGTCGGTTGAGTTTTTCGTCAGGAACCCGCGCATGAACAGATCTGCACATCGCCGCCCTCGCGCCATTGCCATCGCCCGCGCCGACAACGAGAGCCGTCAGCTGGTCTTTCGCCTGAGCCTCATCGCAGCCGGTGCTCTGGCAGCCTTGGTCGCTCTCTTTCACTGATCCGCGGCTCTTTGCCTTCATCCGGCTTATAAGCGCGCTGAAAAGCCGCCACGGCCGAGATGCCTGCGCCATATCGGCATAAAATTTCTCTTCTTGTAGAATGGCTTCGCGCCGTGTGCGCGGCTGCTGGTTTTCGATGATAGTCCGGGCTGCAAAAATCGCGTGCATGTCGCTCTCCTTCTAATGCGGAGGGCCATGATGCACGCCGTTTTTTGATTTATCTGCGCAAGAAAATGCGCTACGTTTTTCACCCATGAAAAACGTCACCTGGGATTCCTATCAGCTTTTCCTCGATGTGTCACGCAGCGGCGGCCTGACAGGGGCCGCGGCCCTGACGGGCTTGAGCCCCGCGACCATTGGGCGGCGCATGGTCGAGCTGGAGGAGCGTATCGGCAAGGCGCTGTTCCAGCGCAGCCAGACGGGATACGCCCTGACGGCGGATGGCCGCACGCTGTTCGATCGACTTCAGGCAATGGAGAATGCGGCCAAGGACATCGAAGGATGGCAGAAGGCGTCTTCGGCCTCTTCCACCGTACGCATTGCCGTCGGCACCTGGAACGCCTGGCTGCTGACCGGGAACTTCTCCGCCATCTGCACCGACCGCGATGATTTTCGCGTCGATCTTTTCATTGCCGAACAGAGGGCGGCTCTGGCGCATCGTGAAAACGACATCGGCATCCGCGCTTTCGAGCCGCAGGAAAAGAACCTCGCCGCCATCAGGACGGGGGAGGTGGCCTATGCGCCCTACAGGCTGCGCAACGCCGCTGCCGCTGTCGCCGACCGCTGGCTGGCGGTGGCCGAGGAAAGCGCCATTTCAACCTATCTGCGCTGGCCGCATGAAAATCGTAACGGTGAGATCGTGGTAACGGTAAACCGCCCGGTGGCGCTGCTCGACCTGGTGCTGGCCGGGGCAGGGGTTGCCGTTCTTCCCTGTTTCGTGGGCGATGCGGATGGACGTCTTGCGCGCGAAGGCGGGGAAATAGAGCCGCTCCGTCACAATCAATGGATCGTCATGAACAATGACGATCGCCACCGCCGCGATATCAGGACGGTGGCGGATCGGATGACCCGTCTGATCAAGGGTCATTCCGATCTTTATGCCGGACGCAAAAGCCGCCCGGCATAAAGATCGGAATTATCTTTGATTGTATGTTTAATATTTAATAATTCTTGGTTGCGTATGCGTCTAAATATCCATAGGTTGCTTTTGTAATTTTAACTCTTTTAAGTTGAGGCAACTATGATAATTTCAGCATCATATGTAAATGCGATGTCAGCAGCGGAAACACCGGAAGAAGCTGTAAAAATTTTCTATGCGGGCGTAAGCAAGGCGCTTGCCTTGGTTGTGGCCGAACAGCTCTCTAAAGCCGTTGGAGCCTATGTACCGACGGCTTCCGATGCAAAAATTGCGGGTTGGGACAAGCTCATCGGAGGCGTAGCGATGCAATTGGCTTGGGAATCTCCAGCTATTCTAAATCCTATCCCCCTGACGCAAATTGCCTCCTTCGCTCCGTATGGGCCTGAATTGCAGGCCAATGCAGAGGCAATGGGCGTGAATGTTAGCATCGGTGTTTCCGTATCGGCGAGTTTCTAAGCTGGAGCACGCCAGGCGTTTTGTTAAATGTTGGGGGCCGGAACATCGGTTATGAGGTTCCGGCCCCTTCGTTTCAGGCCGCAGCGCCCTGCGCAACGATGACGGGGATCAAAAGATCGCCCCAGTTGCCGCCGCCGCCATGGTGGCGGGCCGAGCGGACAAGCTCGACGGAAACGCCGGCCTCGACGGCTTTCATGACAGCCTGATTGAGGCGGTGCAGATCATTGGCCAGCATGCGGATGGCGGCCTGCTGATCCTGCGTCATGGCGGAGGATTGTTCCTCGGCGCGTTCCTTGACGTGGGTCTTGATGGGATTGTGGGCATTCATGGCATTTCTCCTCTCATTATTGGTTGGGGTTCTTGATCCGGTTTGCAAGCCCTTCCCGTCACCGGGAAGGGCAGTTTTTCGATTTTATTCGGCCGCCGGGCGGAACTGGTCGTGCTCGGTGGATTCCTTCATGGCTGTCGTGGACGACGTGCCGCCAGAGATTGCCAGAGACACGGCGTCGAAATAGCCGGTGCCGACTTCGCGCTGGTGTTTGGTGGCGGTGTAACCATTGGCCTCGGCCGCGAATTCCGCTTCCTGAAGCTCGGAATAGGCCGCCATCTGCCGCTCCTTGTAACCGCGTGCCAGTTCGAACATGCCGAAATTCAGCTGGTGGAAACCGGCAAGCGTGATGAACTGGAACTTGTAGCCCATCGCGCCGAGTTCCCGCTGGAACTTCGCAATCGTTGCGTCATCGAGGTTCTTTTTCCAGTTGAACGACGGCGAGCAATTGTAAGCGAGCTTCTTGCCCGGATGCACCTTGTGCACGCCTTCCGCAAACCTGCGCGCCTGTTCGAGATCCGGCTTGGATGTTTCGCACCAGATCAGGTCGCAATAGGGCGCATAGGCAACGGCGCGGGCAATGCAGGGCTCAAGACCGTTCTTGACCTGATAGAAGCCCTCAACGGTGCGGCCGGCATCGTAATCCACGAAGGGACGGTCGCGCTCATCGATATCGGAGGTCAGGAGCTTCGCGGCCTCCGCATCCGTGCGGGCGATGACCAGCGTCGGCACACCCATGACATCGGCCGCAAGCCGCGCCGCCGTGAGATTGCGGATGTGCGCCGCCGTCGGGATCAGAACCTTGCCGCCGAGATGGCCGCATTTCTTTTCCGATGCCAGCTGGTCTTCATAATGAACACCCGCAGCACCTGCCTCGATAAAGGCTTTCATGATCTCGAAGGCGTTGAGCGGTCCGCCGAAACCGGCCTCCGCATCGGCAACGATCGGCGCGAACCAGGTGTCGACCGAAAGGCCCTTGCCTTCCGCCGTCTCGATCTGGTCAGCGCGCTGCAGGGTGCGGTTGATGCGCTTGGCAAGCTCCGGTGCGGCATTGGCGGGATAAAGCGACTGGTCCGGATACATGGCCGACGCCGTATTGGCATCCGCAGCAACCTGCCAACCGGAAAGATAGATCGCCTTCAGCCCGGCGCGAACCATCTGCATGGCCTGGTTGCCGGAAAGCGCGCCAAGCGCGTTGACGAAATTCTCCTCGTTGATCAGCTTCCACAGCCGGTTCGCGCCCATCTCGGCCAGCGAATGGCGGATGTCGACGGAGCCGCGCAGCCGCTCCACGTCGGCTGCGGTGTAGGTGCGCTCGATGCCGTCGAAACGTCCCTGCGGTGCGCCCGGAACAAGCTTGTAAAAATCCGTCATACTGCTCTCTCCCATGATAAATGCGGTTTCCGTAACGGGCCGTCTTTCAACATCATATGGCGCCGTTTGATGTGAATACATTTACATTTTTCGAGATTTGAGCGCCAGAACAAACATAAAAACAGTGACTTGAAAGAGGTTATCCTGTAGTGTGCGTGACAGGCGATGGCTGTAAAATTGTAAATTTTGTAAAAGGCTTTCGCCCGCAGAGTTTGTAACAGGTTTGTATGAGTTCGCAGGCACGGGGAGGTGAGGCGGTGTCGGAAAACAAGATTTTTGCAGGCCCGCGCGTGCGTCGCATTCGCAATGGTCTGGCGCTGACGCAGACGGCCATGGCCGAGGCGCTGGCGATTTCGCCGTCCTATCTCAATCTCATAGAGCGCAACCAGCGGCCGCTGACGGTGCAGCTGCTTTTGAAGCTGGCCTCCGTCTACAAAGTCGATCTGGATGACCTGCAGGGTGAAAGCGCCGGTTCCGCCGGGCAGCTGCGTGAGGTCTTCGCCGATCCATTGCTGGCCGGTGAAGTACCGTCGCCGCAGGAATTGATCGAGGTTGCCGATGCCGCGCCCAATGCGGCAAGCGGTGTCCTCAAGCTTTACCGGGCCTACCGGGAACAGGCGCAGCGCCTTTCCGATCTCTCCGATCTTCTGGCGCGGGAAGGGCATGAGACGGCGCTCGCCTCCACCCGCCTGCCGATTGACGAGGTGCGCCACGTCTTTGAAAACCGGCCGGCCTATTTCCATGCCATCGATGCGGCGGCGGAAGAACTCCACAAACACCTGTCGGCGGGCGATGATCTCGCCTCCGGGCTGAGGGCATGGCTTCAGAAAAACCACGGCATCGTGGTCCGCACCCTGCCGGTTCATGCCATGCCGAACCTCAGGCGGCGTTACGACCGCCATTCCATGCGGCTGTTTTTATCCGAACG
The DNA here is from genome assembly GCF_900101425.1 of Rhizobium sp. NFACC06-2. NCBI lineage: Bacteria > Pseudomonadati > Pseudomonadota > Alphaproteobacteria > Hyphomicrobiales > Rhizobiaceae > Rhizobium > Rhizobium sp. NFACC06-2. The sequence goes on from NZ_FMVA01000014.1 coordinate 23,428, forward strand.
CCTGTCGCAACCGGATCAGCTCAGGGAAATGGCGATGGAGACCTGTCTTCTGGCGCTTCGCGAAGAAATCGGGACGGAGCTTGAAGGGCTCGGCCTGAAAGGGGAGGAGGCAAGGCGCATCGCCCGCTTCGAGCTGGCGCGTTATGCCGCCCATGCGTTGATGATGCCCTATGGCGCATTCCTCAGCGCCGCCCAGCGGGCGAAATACGATCTCGAGGTTTTGCGGTCGCGCTTCAACGCTTCTTTCGAACAGGCAGCCAACCGTCTTGTCAGCCTGCAACGGCCGTCGGCCGCGGCGATCCCGTTTTTCCTGATGGAGATCGACAATGCCGGCAACCGTTTCCGCCTTGCAGGGGCCGGCGGTTTTCCAAGGGCGCGTTTTGGCGGCCTCTGTCCGCGTCTCAATATTCATGCCGCTTTCGCTCAGCCGGGACAGGTGCTGGTGGAAGCGGTGGAGATGCCGGATGGCGACGCGTTCCTCACAGTGTCGCGCACGCTGGAAGGTCCTCAGGCGGGTTTCGGCGAAAGGGTGCGGCGAACGGCCGTGCTTCTCGGCTGCGATCTCGCCCAGGCCGGAGAGACCGTCTATGGCCCCGCCGCTTCGGGTGCCGCGCCCGTCGCCGTCGGGCCTTCGTGCCGGCTGTGCGAAAGGCAGGGCTGTCTGTCGCGGGCGGAAGCGCCGCTGACGCGGCCGCTCGGGCTCGATGAAATGGTTACCGGTCTCAGTGTTTTCGACTTCCAGTAGGTGTTTCCATTCGCTTTTTGTGGCCGGAACACATTTGGTTGAAAATGCTGTGCTGCACATTTCCCGCTTGCTCCCTTTTGTTTTCCTTTCTAGTCTCTCCCAAAAAAGGGGATCACGCTCCCATCGTGAGGATGCGTTAACAGGAGACATCATGAAAAACCGTTCTCTCCGCCTGACCTTGGCTCTCACCACCGCGCTCGTTGCAGCAGGTTCGGCAATGGCCCAGGAGAAGGTCGTCCACGTCTATAACTGGTCGGATTATATTGACGAATCGATCCTTGCCGATTTCACCAAGGAAACCGGCATCAAGGTCGTCTATGACGTTTTCGACAGCAACGAGCTTGTGGAAACCAAGCTTCTGGCCGGCAGCTCCGGTTATGATGTCGTGGTGCCGACCGGTCCCTTCCTCGCCCGCCAGATCAATGCCGGCGTGTTCCAGAAACTCGACAAGTCCAAGTTGCCGAATCTGAAGAACATGTGGCCCGAGGTTTCCGAGCGTCTGGCGAAATACGACCCCGGCAACGAATATGCCGTGAACTACATGTGGGGCACCACCGGCATCGGTTACAACGTCGCCAAGGTGAAGGCGGCGCTCGGCGATGTTCCGGTCGATAGCTGGGATATTCTCTTCAAGCCGGAAAATGCCGAAAAGCTGAAATCCTGCGGCATCAATATTCTCGATGCGTCGGACGAGACCTTTGCCATCGCCATGAACTATCTCGGCAAGAATCCGGATAGCAAGGAGACCGCCGACCTCGAGGCGGGCGGCGACGTCTACATGAAGATTCGCCCCTATGTGAAGACCTTCAACTCCTCCGCCTATATCGATGAACTGGCGAACGGCGACAGCTGCATCACCATCGGCTGGTCCGGCGATATCCTGCAGGCGAAGAGCCGCGCGGAGGAAGCCAAGAACGGCGTCGAGGTGAACTACGTCATTCCGAAGGAGGGCACCTATATGTGGTTCGACAACCTTGCCATCCCGGCGGATGCCAAGAATGTCGAGGAAGCCCACGCCTTCATCAACTATCTGATGCGGCCGGAAGTCATCGCCAAGGCCTCCAACTATGTTCAGTATGCGAATGGCAACCTCGCCTCGCAGGCGCTGATGGATGAGTCCGTCGCCAAGAACCCGGCGGTTTATCCCGATGCCGAGACGCTGAAGAAGCTCTTCACCATCTCGCCCTACGGACCGAAGGAACAGCGCGTCCTGAACCGCGTCTGGACGCAGATAAAGACCGGCAGCTAAGCAGATTTGGGATGGGGTGGATCTATCCACCCTCATTCCTGTGCTTGTCACAGGGATCCAGCGACCTGTCGTCTGTCAGGTTAGATGAAGTCTTTTCAGCCCAAAGACTTGGGCTGACGGGTTCCCTGTAACATCCTCGGGCTTGTTCCGGGGAACGGGGATGAGGACAGTGGGATGGCATCGATACGGCATCCTGATCGTATACGTGGTCGATGGATTCTTGGGTAAAATGGGGCGGGCATGGCAAAGACACTTGGACCGGTCAAACGCAAATTCAGCCCTTGGGACAACCCCGATGCGGTGCCCTTCATCCGCTTTGAAAACGTCACCAAACGTTTTGGCGATTTCGTCGCCGTCAACAATCTGACGCTCGATATCTATGAACGCGAATTCTTCTCGCTGCTCGGTCCCTCCGGCTGCGGCAAGACCACGCTGATGCGCATGCTGGCCGGTTTCGAGGAACCGACCGAAGGCCGCATCCTGCTGCAGGGCAAGGATATTTCCGGCGTGCCGCCCTATAAGCGGCCCACCAACATGATGTTCCAGTCCTACGCGCTTTTCCCGCATATGTCGGTGGAAAAGAACATCGCCTTCGGTCTCGAACAGGACGGCCTGCCAAAAGCGGAAATCGCCTCGCGCGTCGAGGAAATGCTGCGGCTGGTCAAACTCAGTGAGTTCGCCAAACGCAAGCCCAGCCAGCTTTCCGGCGGCCAGCGGCAGCGCGTGGCGCTCGCCCGCTCGCTTGCCAAGCGGCCCAAGGTGCTTCTGCTGGATGAACCGCTCGGCGCGCTCGACAAGAAGCTGCGCGAGGAAACGCAATTCGAACTGATGGACATCCAGACCAATCTCGGTCTCACCTTCCTCATCGTCACCCACGATCAGGAAGAGGCGATGACGGTGTCGGACCGGATTGCGGTGATGGACAAGGGCAATGTCGTGCAGGTGGCGACGCCGGCCGAGATTTACGAAGCGCCGAACAGCCGCTACGTGGCGGATTTCATCGGCGATATCAATATCTTCGACGCCAATGTCGTCGCCAATGCTTCCGATATCGGCAAACCGGGTCTGGTGACGCTGGATTGCGAAGGGCTGAAGGTGGCGGTGGAGCAGGAATGCGCCGCTGCGACCGGCAGCCAGGTGGCTTTCGCCATCCGCCCGGAAAAGGTCCGCATCTCGCTCGATCAGCCCGCCGACAGCAGCGTCAATTCCGCCTATGGCGAGGTCTGGGATATCGGCTATCTCGGCGACTTCTCGGTCTTCATCGTCAAGCTTGCCGATGGCCGCGTCATTCGCGCCGCGCAGGCGAATGTTTCGCGTCTCGTCGATCGTCCGATCACCTTCGGCGATATGGTCTGGCTGAACTGGAAGCCGGATTCCGGCCTCGTCCTGACGCGCTGAGGGAGGCTTTCATGGCGATCACCACTCCCGAAAACCGGCAAAGCCCCTGGCGCGGGCTGGTCGTCGCGGTTCCCTATTTCTGGCTGCTGTTATTCTTTGCAGCACCGTTTTTCATCATCTTCAAAATCTCGCTGTCGGATACGGCGATCTCCATGCCGCCCTATACGCCGGTTTTCGAAGGGTTTTCGAAGCTCGGCGCCTTCTTCTCCGAACTGGATTTCGAAAATTACCTCTTCCTGACGGAAGACCCGCTTTACATCGACGCCTATCTGTCGTCGCTGCGCATCGCCTTCATCTCCACCTTTCTGCTTTTGCTGATCGGTTATCCCATGGCGCTCGCCATGGCGCGCGCGCCGTCTTCTATTCGTCCGACACTGGTGATGCTGGTGATCCTGCCGTTCTGGACCTCGTTCCTGATCCGCGTTTACGCCTGGATCGGCATTCTGAAGCCAGAAGGCCTGCTGACGGTGCTGTTCCAATGGCTCGGTCTTCTCGGGCCGGACCAGCAGGTCAATATCTTCCGCACCGAGACGGCGATCTTCATCGGCATCGTTTATTCCTATCTGCCCTTCATGGTGCTGCCGCTCTATTCGGCGCTGGAAAAGCTCGACAATACGCTGCTGGAAGCGGCGGCCGATCTCGGCTGCCCGCCATGGAAGGCCTTCTGGAAGATCACCTTCCCGCTGTCGCTGCCGGGCGTCGTGGCCGGCTCGATGATCTGCTTCATTCCGATAACAGGGGAATTCGTCATCCCCGATCTGCTTGGCGGCGCACAGACGCTGATGATCGGCAAGACGCTGTGGACGGAATTCTTCGGCAACCGCGACTGGCCCCTGGCATCCGCCGTCGCCGTGCTGCTGCTGCTGTTGCTGGTGGTACCCATCGCCATCTTCCAGAATCAGCAGAAGAAGGTGGGGTGAGGCCATGAAGCGCGGAAAATTCGACATCACCGTCCTCACCCTCGGTTTTGCCTTTCTTTATATCCCGATCATCATCCTGATCGTTTATTCCTTCAACGCCTCGAAGCTCGTCACCGTCTGGGGCGGTTTCTCGCTGCAATGGTACCGCTCCATGTGGTCGAATGAGGGGCTGATGGATGCGGCCTGGGTGACGTTGCGTGTCGGTATCCTCAGCGCCACCATCGGCACCATCCTCGGAACGCTGGCGGCGCTGTCGCTGACGCGGTTCTCGCGGTTTCCGGGCCGGGTGCTGTTTTCCGGCATGATCTACGCGCCGCTCGTCATGCCGGAGGTCATCACCGGCCTGTCGCTGCTGCTGCTCTTTGTGGCCGTCGGGGTGGATCGCGGTTTCTGGACGGTGGTTATCGCCCATACGACTTTCACCATGTGTTACGTGGCGATCGTCGTGCAGTCGCGGCTCCTGACCTTCGATCGCAGTCTCGAGGAAGCCGCGCTCGATCTCGGCTGCCCGCCGGTCAAGACCTTCTTCCGCATTACCCTGCCGCTCATCTTCCCCGCCGTCATTGCCGGCTGGATGCTGGCCTTCACCCTGTCGCTGGACGATCTGGTGATCGCCAGCTTCGCCACCGGCCCCGGTGCAACCACGTTGCCGATCAAGATTTATTCGCAGGTTCGCCTCGGCGTGACGCCGGAAATCAACGCCATCTGCACGATCCTGATCGGGCTTGTCACCATCGGTGTGATTGTCGCCTCCATCGCTTCCAAACGGACCGAATTGCAGCGCATGCGGGACGAACATGCGGCGGCACGGAACTGATCGAATATCCTGCGTGGATTTTTACGCGTTACTGTTGAAATCGCGAGAAAAGTAGAAACTGTTAATTTAGTTTCGGCGCTTTACGGTCTCAGAATAGGAATTTTCGTCGGTAATTGATCGATTTTGGTTTTAACCGCTTGTTAATAGGAGTTGGCGGAAAGTAAACCCAACGCAGGGCCGTCAAATTTTTGATAGCCGGGACTGATAATTTCCATCTGGCGAGATTGTCCCCCTTTCTCTCGTTGAAAAGCACAACTCATCCAGGCGGCCGCAAGGCCGCCTTTCTTTTTGTCGCAAGGTCCGTGCCACTCAGCGGTTTTCCGGATGGTCCATCGATTTCGAGACGAGAAGCACGGGAATAAGCCCGGCAATGATGATGATGATCGCCGGCACGGCCGCATCCTGCACCCTTGAGCGCGACGCATCCTCATAAACCAGCGTGGCCAGCGTGTTGAAACCGAAAGGCCGGAGCAGGATCGTGGCCGGCAATTCCTTCATGGATTCGATCAGGACGAGCAGAAAAGCCGTCAGCGCTGCGGGCCGCATGTTCGGCAACAGCACCTTGAACAGCGTCTGCGCCCGGTTGCGCCCAAGCGTCCGTGAGGCCATGTCGATATGCGGCGAAAGCTTCTGGAAACCAGCATCGAGCGTGCCTTCCGCCATGGTCATGAAGCGCACGGCATGGGCGTAAATGATGGCGAAGGCGGTGCCGGAGAGCAGCAGCCCGGTGGAAAAGCCGAAATGTGCGCGGATGAAGCCATCGACGCCATTGTCGAGACTGGCAAGCGGAATGAGCACCCCGATGGCGAGCACGGTTCCCGGCACGCCATATCCCATGGAACCGAAGCGGGCGGCCACCTTCGAGCTGCGCGAGCGCTCGGTGCGGATGGCATAGGAAAACACGAAAGCGGCTATCAGCGTCACGAAGGCGGCGGAAAGCGAGACTTCGAGACTGTGCCCGAGTGCTTTGAGAAGCTTCGGCGCAAACAGCGCATCGAGCCTCCTCGCGGCATAACCGCCCAGCACGATGACGGGAATGAAAAAGCCGCTCGCGACGGGAACGAAGCAGAAAAGGCTCGCGCCCCAGCGCCGCCAGCCGTTGAGCGCCTTCAGCCGGTGGCGCTGCACCATGCTTGTCGCCTTCGGCGCGCCGAAGCGCTGTTTTTCCCGGGCATTGCGTTCGATGACGATCAGCGCACCGACGATGACGAGGATGACGGCTGCGATCTGCGTCGCATTGGCGAGATTGCCGCGATTGAGCCAGGTTTCGTAAATGGTGAAGGTCAGCGTCTGGACGCCGAGATATTCAACCGCGCCGATATCGTTCAGCGTTTCCATCAGGACCAGAGAAAGCCCGATGGCGATGGCAGGCCGGGCCATCGGCAATTGCACGGAGAAGAACACATTCAGCGGTTTTGCGCCAAGCGTGCGGGCCGCTTCGGCCGCAAACCGCCCCTGCATGGAGAAGGCGGCACGGGCCGAGAGATAAACGTAAGGATAGAGGACGGAACTTAGAACCACCACCGCACCGCCGAGCGAGCGTATGTCCGGAAACCAGTAGTCATGGATGCTGTGATAACCGAAAGCGGCGCGCAACGCGCTCTGTATCGGGCCGGTGAAATCGAGGAACTCACCGAAGGCATAGGCGGCGAGATAGGAGGGGATGGCGAGCGGCAGGACGAGTGCCGCGGACAATAACCGCCGCAGCGGAAATTCGAATGTGGTGACAAGCCAGGCGCAGACGATGCCGAAGAATGCCGTCGTCGCGGCCGTCATCCCCAAGAGCAGGAAGGTGCGAAACCCGGCGCGCGGCAGGACATTGGCGAGAAGATGTTGCCATCCCTCCGTGCTGCCCGTCAGCGCCAGCCAGAAAATTGCCAGAATGGGCATGGCGGCAATGGCCGCGACGATGACCGCCGTGATGGGCAACACCGAGAAGCGTCTTGTTGCCGGAAGGGAAACCGTCATGGACATGCCAGTCTACTGTCGTGCAAAGGCCTCAACCGGCGACCATGGTGCCGGCGGCTTCCGCATTGCTACGCCCGCATGGCCTCAGTTGGCAAGAACCCGCTGCGACGGAAAGGTGATTTCTACCAGCGTGCCTTCATTCGGCGTGGAGGTGATGGAGAAATTCGCCCGGTTGGCGTCCACCATGGCCTTGGTCAGCGGCAGGCCGAGTCCGGTGCCGTCGCCGCGCACACGTTTGCCGGAGGAGGCCACCTGCCGGAACGGCTTCATGGCCTGTTCCAGTTCCGCCCGGGTCATGCCGATGCCGGTGTCGCGAATGCGCAGCGACACGCTGCCATTGGCCTCATAGGCGGTGGACACCACGATCTGGCCGCCCGACGGGGTGAAGCGGATGGCGTTCGACAGGATGTTCAGCACGATTTGCTTGATCGAGCGCAGGTCGGCGACGATCTGCGGCACGGATTGCGCAAGTGCGGTGCGGATGATGACGCGCTGGTTGTTGGCCTGCGGCTGCACCAGCGAGACCGCCTCGGCCACCGTTTCGTTGAGCGGCACGGCGACGAAATCCACATCCATCTGCCCGGCCTCGATCTTGGAAATATCGAGCAGATCATTGACGATGTCGAGCACATGCCGGCCGGAACGGCCGATATCATTGGCATATTCCACATAACGCGGATGGCCGATCGGCCCGAAACGTTCGGTCGCCATCATGTCGGCAAAGCCGATGATAGCATTGAGCGGCGTGCGGATTTCATGGCTGACGCGCGCCAGGAAATCGGTCTTGTGGGCATTGGCGGTTTCCGCCGCCCGCTTGGCGTTGCGCAGTTCTTCTTCCGTGCGCTTCCACTGGGTGATGTCACGGATAACCGCGCAATAGCCATGCGAGGATTTAAGCCGGCCGATGGTCATGAACAGCGGCAGGAAGCCGCCGGATGCTTCGCGGCCGATCACTTCGCGGCCGTCATTCAGCACGCTGGCGACACCGTTATTGGCAAGGCCGGAAAGATAATCCAGCACGGCGCGCTGGCTCTCATGGGCAAAAAGCGTGACGAAAGGCTTGCCGGCGATTTCACCATTGTCATAATTGAACAGCGCGCTGGCGGAGCGGTTGAGCGAGCGGATTTCGCCTTCGTCTCCGAGAAGCACCACCCCGTCGGTGGCCGTTTCCAGAATGGAATGCAGCTCCTCCACTTCGCCCTGCAACAGGGAGAGGCTGCCTGCTTCCGCATTTTCGGCATCGCCGGCAGCAATATTTTCGTTGGCGGCCGCAACCGGCGCCTGCTTTTCCTCAAGCGGCACCAGCGACAGCATCAGCGCCTTGGTTTCTTCCCAGCGGATGGATTGCAGCCGCGCCTTGACGGGGATGATGTCGTTGTCAGAGCTGACGACCACCATGCCGCCTTCGTTGTCCGGCATGTCCTCCAGCTCCTGCCGCTGCAGCAACGCTTCCAGACCGCCCACCTCTTCGAGTTCGGCGAGAGAGCCATAGCCCGTCAAGCGCAGGAAATCCGGGTTGGCGTGGATCAGCCTGTCGCCGGCATGCACCAGAAGCGCCACGGGCATCTGGTCCAGCGTCTCGGCTGTCAAGGCGTTCGCGGGGCGAACGGACGGGCTGACCATGGCGGCGGCAATATCGGCAGCCGGCCGCTTGTCGGCCGCAGGCTCTTCCTTTTCGTCGGAACCGCTTTCATCCGCCGGTGCGCGAATGGCAGCAGGCTGCTCGCCACGAACATAGTCGGCGAAAAGATCGTCTTCCTCCGCCGGTTCGGTTTTCCTGTCGTCATTTTCCGTTTCGGAGGCTGCGCTTTCTGAAGCATCCGCATCGATATCCTGCTGAATATCCTGCATGGTCGGCTCAGCGGAAATGGCTTCCGCATCCGTTTCCCGGTCTTCTTCGGAAGCAGCATCCGCCGGCGCCAGGGCTCGGCCGATTTCGCGGAAGGCGGCCTGCTCGCCTGCGGTCAGCCCCTCGCGGGAGCGCGAGCGGCGCTCCTCCAGATGGACGACCTTGTCGGAATAGGCCGGCTCCAGCGCGGGCGCTGCAACCGGCGCTTCGAATTCCGGCGGGGTATAAGCATGGTGCTCTTCTTCGGCCGAAACCACGTTCGATGCATCATCCGCCGCATCGGCCCCCGTTGCCGGGACCTCGTCCTCAGCGATGGAACCGGCGTCTTGCACCGCGTCGTCATCCTCATCGATAAAGGCCAGCAATTCGTGGCTTTCATCCTCAATAGTGGGCTGCGGCTGGGCTTCCGCCGGATCGGCCTCTTCGCCGTTGAGGAAGGTCAGGCCCGTGGCATGCGGGTCTTCGGCGGCATCGGCAAGCCGCACGATGCCAAAACCGCGGAAACCGTCGAATTCGCGTGAGCGCGTATAGGTGGGCAGGGCGGCAAGATCGATCGGCACCATCAGCGATGTGCCTTCCACCGGCCAGTAGATCGTCTTGCCCGACCATGTGTCGCGACGGCCGAGAAGCTCGCGAATCTTGCCGTCGGGATCGAGATTGAACAGGGCCGCGACATCGGCAAAGCCCATGCCTTCCACGGCAGCCGCCTTGGCGCCCACAGCCTCTGCAAATTCATGCGAGATCGAACTGAAGCGTCCTTCCGCATCGATTTTCCAGACGAAACGGGAAGCGCGCGCACCGGCATTGAAAACAAAAGGCTGCGCTTCTGCGCCAGCGCCGATGTCCGTTTCCTCGGCCTCCGTCTCCGCCGCTACCTCTTCATCCGCCGCAGGAGCAGCGTCTGATGGCGCGGTTTCAACGATTTCATCGTCCGCGACTGCGTTTTCTTCGACCCGGGTCTCTTCGGCAGGGGCATCGGCGATTGCCCGCTCGGTTAAGGGAGCTTCTGCCTCATCCTCATCGAGTTCGAAAAGATCGGCGATGTCGTCGGTCATCGCCACATGCGCAGCCGCGTCGGCGTCCTGCGCGGAAAGCGCCGCCGGGGTCTCCGCTCCGTTTTCCGGCAATGACAGAAGGCTGTTCTCATCTTGCTGCGCTGCCTCTTCCTCTTCGGGATCGGCCGGCAGTTCCTGCACCTCTTCCACATCCTCGATGCCAGCGACGGCATCGAGCACGGAATCGAAGGAGGTTGCAGCGGCAACAGGCGCGACCTCCGCAACCGGCAGTGCGGGCTCGGCGGCGGCTGGCGTTTCCTGCGGCCTGTCTTCTGCGAAACCATTGACGGGATCGAGTGTGCCCAGCGCGGTTTCGACCACGAACATCAGGTTCAGTTCGGGCGATGCCGCAATCTGGCCGGTGGCGGCGGGCAGGTAACCCTTGCCGGTCGGCACCGGCCGCTTGACGAGATGGCCGGACTGTCCGGCTGCCATTTTCACCAGTGTCCGCGCCGTGTGCGGGGTGATGCCCAGCGACGAAAAGCCGGGCGAGGCGGCGACAATCTCGTTCTCGCCGTTCAGAACCGCCATATGGATATCGGGGTCGTCGAAACCTTCGATCATGCGCCTGGCGCACTCCGCCGTGTCGGGTGGGACTTGGTCGGTGAGGGCGGAAAACAGGATGGCGGGCTGGCCGGGTTCGGCCTCGATGATTTCCGCGCGCGCCGTAATGGCAAGGCTGCGGAAGCCAGACGTGATGCGAATGGTAAACGGCAGGCTATCGCCTGCTTTGGAAAGCCGCGCCGCCGTGGCTGCCAGTTGCCGGAAGGTCACGTCCTGCGGTTTCGGGCCCTGTTCCAGAAAATCATAGACCATCGGTGTGCCGAACAGCGCCGCACCCCGGCCATTGGCCCAAAGGGCGTTTTTAAGGTCGAGCGAGAACAACGCCATGGCCGCGCCGCGCCCGAAACCTTCACGCACCCGTTCATGCACTGCGATATCGATAAAGGGATACTGGACGGCGGGCATGTCGAAACCTATTCTGGCACTACCGGACCTTGCGGGCTTTTCGGCTTCCTCATGAAGCTCTAAACGTAAACCCGCCGAGGCATCACGTTAACAGAATTTTAAATAACTTCACAGCGCGGTCCGGTCCACCATCCGCCGGATGAATCGCCAAATAGAGTTAACATCAACAGGCCGCTGCGGCCTCTTTATGTCAGCCCGGCCGATTGAAAAGCACTTGCCTTTCTCAGCCTTTTTTCGCAAAATTCGAAGAGGCACTTGCAAATGGGGAAAACACCTTTTATGTCACCCCCCGTGACGCCGCTTCGGCGTTTCATGTGCGGTTGTAGCTCAGTTGGTTAGAGCGCAGGTTTGTGGCACCTGAGGTCGGTGGTTCGACCCCACTCAACCGTACCATTCCCCTCTCCCAGTAAGTTATGCGTCACAAGGACTTTCCGGGAGAGGGGAATACTTTATCCAGACCGGTCCGCGCAGGCACCTCCCGATTTCCGAAAATCCGCAAAATTATTGCCATGTACGTGGTGGTTCCCACGCAACCTTGGTGACGTGTGAGCCTTTGCCACACGCCGCCCGGCAAAAACCATTTGGCTAAAATCGCTTGCGCTGGTATTGTCCGCCCAACGAAACCTTATGAAAGCCAGCAGCATAGCGTCTACGCTTGTGCGCGGCGAAATGGACAAGACAGTGATCGACCCCGGAAACGGCCCAAAGCCGTCGGAACAAGGGGCGTCGGTGGCGAACAAAGGGAAAGCGAAGCGATCCCGTCGTGGCAAGAAACACAAGCGTGACGGTCAGCCCCGTGACGCTGCTGTGCTGTCGCATGATGTTGCCGCGGATGTTCCGGCCGGTTCCTCCTATGCATCGGCTCTTGAGCCGGATGCCGAGCCGCGCAAGAGAAAGCGCCGCAGGCGCTCTCGCGGCAAGGGTGCCTCTCAGCAGGCTGCCCCAGCTTCCACCGTGCCGGCGCAGGCTCCAGCCGCAACAGATGCTGCCAATCCGTCCGTCGTGCCGCCGGGCGCAGGGCGAAAGTCGCGCCACCGCAAGCGTGGTCACCGCGATCCGCGCGGCCGCGATCCACAGGGCCGTCCGCTGGTTCCCACCCATGCGCCGAAACATGTCGGCAAGCAGAATGGTCGCGCCAATGGGGCCGGGCAGGAACCGCACCGGCAATCCGAAATATCCGCTCGTCACGCAGGCCGCCAGCATGAGCATGGCCAGGAGCCGCCGGCGGATATGTATGCCGCGCTCGATCTCGGCACCAATAATTGCCGGCTTCTGATCGCTCAGCCGACGCGGCCCGGCCAATTCCGGGTCGTCGATGCCTTTTCGCGCATCGTCCGGTTGGGCGAGGGGCTGGTGTCGAGCGGCCGGCTGTCCGACGACGCCATGGATCGAGCTGTCGAGGCGCTGAAAGTCTGCTCCGCGAAACTCTCGGGTCGCCCGATCAGGCGCATGCGGCTCATCGCCACCGAGGCCTGCCGCGCTGCGTCGAATGGCGAGGAATTTCTGGCGCGTGTGACGCGGGAAACGGGACTGAAGCTCGAAATCATCAGCCGCGAGACGGAAGCCCGCCTTGCGGTGTCTGGCTGTGCCTCCCTCGTCGGGCGCGAAGCACGCTCTGTCGTGCTGTTCGATATCGGTGGCGGATCGTCGGAAATCGCCGTAATCAAGGTCGGCGAAAACCGCTCAAACCGGCTCGCCAACCACATCACCCACTGGACCTCGTTGCCGGTCGGCGTCGTCACGCTTTCGGAACGCCATGGCGGGCGCGATGTGACGCCGGACGTCTTCGCCGCCATGGTGCGGGAAGTTGAAGGGCTGCTCGATGCCTTCCATTGCCCGCCTCTCGCGCCGCAAACCCATCACGAGGATTTTCATCTTATCGGAACTTCGGGCACGGTCACGACGCTTGCCGGCGTCCATCTCGATCTGCCGCGATACGATCGCCGCAAGGTCGATGGCCTCTGGCTTTCCGATGACGAGGTAACGGCCATGCAGGACAAGCTGCTGGCATGGGATTTCGCCGGCCGCGCCGCCAATGCCTGCATCGGGCCTGACAGGGCCGATCTGGTTCTGGCCGGCTGCGCCATTCTCGAGGCCATTCGCCGCCGCTGGCCGGCACGCCGCATGCGCGTCGCGGATCGCGGCCTTCGCGAAGGCCTTTTGACGGATATGATGGCGGATGACGGCGCATGGCGGCGCAACCGCATCAGGCGCATGCAGATGACACGGCAGGACAGGACGGAAGGTTTGACATGAGCAAGGCGCCGACAAGCAACAACCGCACCGGCCGCAAGATCGGCCAGAAGGTCAAGAAGACCAAGCTCAAGGCCTCGTCGCGCCGCTGGCTGGAACGTCATATCAACGACCCCTATGTGCAGCGCGCCAGGCTTGAAGGCTATCGCGCCCGCGCCGCCTTCAAGCTCCTGGAAATCAACGACAAGCACCAGATTTTGAAGGGCGCGCGCCGCATCATCGACCTTGGTGCGGCACCTGGAAGCTGGTCGCAGATCGCTTCGAAGGTGACGGATTCGACCGAGGACGATATTCGCGTCGCCGCCATCGATTTTCTCGAAATCGATCCCATTCCCGGTGTGAAAATCCTCCAGCTCGACTTCCTCGATCCCTCCGCGCCGGAAAAGCTGATGGAGGCCGTTGGCGGCACGCCCGATCTGGTGCTGTCGGACATGGCCGCGCCCACCACCGGTCACCAGAAGACCGACCATATCCGCACCATGCATCTGTGCGAAGTCGCGGCCGATTTCGCCGTTCAGGTGCTGGCGGAAGGCGGCCACTTCCTTGCGAAGACCTTTCAGGGCGGCACGGAAAAGGCGTTGCTGGATATGCTGAAGAAGAACTTCAAGCAGGTTCTCCACATCAAGCCGGCGTCCTCACGCTCGGAATCGGTGGAAATGTTCCTGCTTGCCAAGCACTTCAAGGGCCGCAAGAGCGAGCCGACCGACGCATACGAAGCCGAAGAGGCTTCCGAAGACTGATCACTCCGCCGGTTGTGAGACCTTGCCGCGGTGGCCGGAGACGGCCGCCCCGGCGTTGCCGTCCATGCGGATGATCGGCACGATGGCGAACAGCGATACCAGCGCCACGATGGTGAAGGCGATGTGGAAATCGGCGAGCTGCAGATGCGTGCCGGACATCATGCTGCTGACTTCCAGAATGGAGGCGGCGAAAGCCACACCCAGCGCCAGGCTGATCTGCTGCAGCACCGACGCCATCGAGGTCGCCTGGCTGGCCTGACTGTCCTCGATATCGGAATAGCTGAGCGCGTTCGATCCGGTGAAGAAGAAGGACCGGGCAAATCCCGCTGTCACAAGGAAGATCATGATCAGCGGATAAGGCGTTTCCGGGGTGAAGAAGCTGTTGGCGAGCGTGGTGCAGGCGCCGACGATGCCGGCCCCGATCAGTGTCGAGCGGAATCCGGTTGCCGCAAACACCCGCTTGGCCATGAATTTCGTGGTGATTGCGCCGATTGCGCCGGCAAAGGTGATCATGCCCGACTGGAACGGGTTAAGCCCGAAACCGATTTGCAGCATCAGCGGCATCAGAAAGGGTATGGCGCCCGTGGAAATGCGGAAAACGGTGCCGCCGACGGACGCCGCCCGGAAGGTCGCGTTCTGGAATATGCGGAAATCCAGAATGGGGGCGGGGTGGCGCGCGGCGTGGCGCAGATAAAGAAAACCGCAGATGAAACCGATGATCGTCGAGGCGATGCCGATGGCCGGGGGCAACGCCGGCAGGCTGACGACGGAGAGGCCGAACACCACGCCGGAGGCGGCGATGCCTGACAGCACGAAGCCCTTGCCGTCCATCGGCGGCGGGTTGGTGGTTTCGATTTCCGGCAGAAAGATCGTCGAGAGCCAGATGCCGATGACGCCGATGGGCACATTGATCAGGAAAATCCAGTGCCATGAAAAATAGGTGGTGATGAAGCCGCCGATGGGCGGGCCGGTCAGCGGCCCCACCAGCCCCGGAATTGTCAGCAGCGCCATGGCGGAGACGAGTTCGCTGCGCTTGGTCGTGCGCAAAAGCACGAGGCGGCCAACGGGCGTCATCATCGCCCCGCCCATGCCCTGTAGGAAACGCGAAAGCACGAATTCGAACACCGAGGACGACACCGCGCAGCAGATCGACCCCACCACGAAGACGCCGATGGCGAAACGGAAGATTTTCTTCGCGCCATATTTGTCGGCCATCCAGCCGCTGATGGGAATGAAGATCGCCAGCGCCACCATATAGGCCGTTAATGCGAGCTTGAGCGTGATCGGGCCGACATGAAGGTCGGCGGCAATTGCCGGCAGCGAGGTGGCGATGACGGTGGAGTCCATCTGCTCCATGAAGAGAGCGACTGCCAGGATGAGGGGAATGATGCGGTTCATGAGGCTGCCTGCGGCTTTCCGCTGCGACAAAGGATATCGCCGTTCCTCCTACGCCTGATAAGCGGGCTTGCCAACACGTTAATTATCAATTTCTCAAGTTCCGATCAAACCTGCGTGAGGCCGGTTTTCTTGCAACTTTATCGCTCTATTGTCCGTTGGCATGGTTCAGTTGGCGATCACGGCCAGTTGGCGATATCGGAGACAAGATAATGACCCAATCCTTGAGCATGAGCAGACGCGGCCTCATCGGTGCGGCGGGCGCAAGCGTTCTCGGTGCGCCGCTGTTGATGGCGCGCACGGCAACGGCCCAGACCAGCCAGCCGCAAACCTCCATGGAGATAGAACACGCGATGCCGCCTGAAACCAACCGCTTCAAGCTCGGCAATTTCGAAGTGCTGGTGGTGAAGGATGGCGCACGCGCGGCCCCCAATCCCGGCGAGACCTTCGGCACAGACCAGTCGGCCGAGACGGTCGGAAAATTGCTGGAAGACAATTTTCTGCCGAAGGAGCAATTCGTCAATTCCTTCTCGCCGGTCCTCGTCAATACCGGCACGGATCTCGTGCTGTTCGATACCGGTTTCGGTGAAGCCGGGCGCGGTGCGGGCAATGGCCGGTTAATCGAGGGCATGGCGGCGGCCGGTTATACGCCGGAAGATGTGACCGTGGTGGTGCTGACCCACATGCATGGCGACCATATCGGTGGGCTGATGGAAAAGGGTGCTCCGGCTTTTTCCAAGGCGCGCTACGTGTTCGGTCAGGCGGAATATGATTTCTGGACGGATGAGAAACGTGTCGGCACGCCTGCGGAAGGCGGTCACAAGGGCGTTCTCACGAACGTCAAGCCGCTGGCGGAAAAGGCGACCTTCATCGGCGACGGCGCCAGTGTCGTATCCGGGATTACCGGTGTGGCGGCCTTCGGTCATTCGCCGGGCCATATGATCTTCCGTGTCGAATCGGAAGGCAAACAACTCGTCCTGACGGCGGATACGGCCAACCATTTCGTCCTTTCCCTTCAGAAGCCAGACTGGGAGGTGAAGTTCGACATGGACAAGGCGGCCGCCGCCGCGACCCGTAAAAAGGTCTATGACATGATCGCCACCGACCGTTTGCCTTTCCTTGGGTATCACATGCCTTTCCCGGCGGTCGGTTACGCGGAGAAGCTGGATACAGGCTATCGTTTCGTGCCGAAATCCTACCAGTTCGACATCTAATGCATGTCGCGCAAAAGTGTTCAGCGGTTTTGCGATAACGACATGCATAAAAACAAGCAGTTATAGCGCGTCGTGTGGGGCAAGGACCCACACGACGCGCTATAACGTCTGCTGCAATGCAGCAACAAAGAAAGCCCGGAAGGCAATTCCGGGTTTTTTCTATTCCCTTCCTGTCATGAACGTGTTACCAGCCCTCGCCAACTTCCAAGCAATCCTTGCAGGGCGCCGGGGTGAACTTTTCGTTCCGGAACGGCCACGCATTTTCAGTATGAAGGAATTTGGTCATGGCACGCATCATTCAAACACCCACTGGTTTGGACGCTCTCACATTTGACGATGTGTTGCTGCAACCCGGACATTCCGAGGTTATGCCGGGACAGACGAATATCGCCACCCGCATTGCCCGCGATATCGATCTCAACCTGCCGATCCTCTCTTCCGCCATGGATACGGTTACCGAAGGCCGCCTCGCCATCGCCATGGCCCAGGCCGGCGGCATCGGCGTCATCCACCGCAACCTGACCCCCATCGAGCAGGCCGAAGAAGTGCGGCAGGTGAAGAAGTTCGAAAGCGGCATGGTCGTCAACCCGGTCACCATCGGCCCGGATGCGACGCTCGCTGAAGCACAGGCCTTGATGAAGGCGCATGGCATTTCCGGTATTCCGGTCGTTGAAAACGGCGGTTCCGGCGGCCACAAGAACGGCCGTCTGGTCGGCATTCTGACCAACCGCGACGTGCGCTTCGCCTCCGATCCGCAGCAGAAGATTTACGAACTGATGACACGTGAAAACCTGGTCACGGTCAAGGAAAGCAGCGTCGATCAGCAGGAAGCGCGCCGCCTGCTGCACAAGCACCGCATCGAAAAGCTGCTGGTTGTGGATGCCAAGGGCAATTGCGTCGGCCTCATCACCGTCAAGGATATCGAGAAGTCGCAGCTGAACCCCAACGCCACCAAGGATGCGCAGGGCCGCCTTCGCGCCGCTGCCGCCATCAGCGTTGGTGCAGATGCCATCGAGCGCGCCGAGCGCCTCATCGATGCCGGTGTCGACCTTTTGGTCGTCGATACCGCGCATGGCCATTCGCAGCGCGTGCTGGATGCCGTCTCGCAGGTTAAGAAGATGTCGAACTCGGTTCGCATCATCGCCGGCAATGTCGCCACAGCCGACGGCACCAAGGCGCTGATCGATGCCGGCGCCGATGGCGTCAAGGTCGGTATCGGCCCAGGCTCCATCTGCACCACCCGCATCGTCGCCGGCGTCGGCGTTCCACAGCTTGCGGCTATCATGTCGTCGGTTGAAGTCGCCAATGCGGCTGATATCCCCGTCATCGCCGATGGCGGCATCAAGTTCTCGGGCGATCTGGCCAAGGCAATCGCCGCCGGCGCTTCCGCCGTCATGATCGGCTCGCTGCTGGCCGGCACGGATGAAAGCCCGGGTGAAGTGTTCCTCTATCAGGGCCGTTCCTTCAAGGCCTATCGTGGCATGGGCTCTGTCGGTGCCATGGCCCGCGGTTCGGCAGACCGCTATTTCCAGGCGGAAGTGCGCGACACGCTGAAGCTCGTTCCGGAAGGCATCGAAGGTCAGGTTCCCTACAAGGGTCCGGTTTCCGGTGTCCTGCACCAGCTGGCAGGTGGCCTCAAGGCCGCCATGGGTTATGTTGGCGGCAGCAACATCAAGGAATTCCAGGAGCGCGCCACCTTCGTTCGCATCTCCAGCGCGGGCCTGCGCGAAAGCCACGCCCATGACGTGACGATCACCCGCGAAAGCCCGAACTACCCCGGCGCGGTTTGATCTTTCGAGGCGAATCCGTAAAAAGATACTGAGTATTTGGCGCTCCCCGATTCATGCCGGATCGGGGAGCGTTTTCATGATTGGAGAAGAAAGCATGTCACCCACGACCGCAATGTTCTGGCCGATGATCGCCCATGTCTTTCTGGTCTTCTGCCTTTATGCGCTCCTGATCATCCGGCGCAACAAATACACCTTCAAGGATCGCGAATCGGCGATCAAGCTGCGCGATCGGGGCGAAGAGGCGCGCGAAAGCCATCTGGTGAACCGAAACATCGCCAACCAGTTCGAACTGCCGGTGCTGTTCCACATCGCCTGCCTGCTGCTCTACATCACGGATGCGGACAATATCGTCACCGTCGTTCTGGCATGGCTGTTCGTGCTCTCGCGTTATGCCCATTCCTATGTCCACGTCACCAGCAACCGCCTGCGTCAGCGTGGCGCATTGTTCGGCATCGGCTTTGCGCTGGTCGTCTGCCTGTGGGCATGGCTCGCCATATGGTTGGCGCTGGAGTAAATCAGCACCGTGAGGTTGCCTCATAACTGAGACAATCCTGCCTTGCAAAATGCTCCGATTTGCGATGGGTCAATTCCATGACGCCCCATCCCCGTTAATCTCTGCCTGCCGTCGAGGATTTCAGGCGAGCAGAGATTAGGGAGTATGTCATGGCTAAGACAATGAAGGCAGCCGTCGTCCGCGTGTTTGGAAAACCGCTGACCATCGAGGAAGTGGCGATACCGGATCCCGGCCCGGGTGAAATTCTCATCAACTACAAGGCGACGGGCATTTGCCACACCGACCTGCACGCCGCAACCGGCGACTGGCCGGTCAAACCCAATCCGCCTTTCATCCCCGGCCACGAAGGTGTGGGTTACGTGGCCAAGATCGGCGCTGGCGTCACGGGCATCAAGGAAGGCGACCGCGCCGGCACGCCCTGGCTCTACACCGCCTGCGGCTGCTGCATTCCCTGCCGCACGGGCTGGGAAACGCTGTGCCCGAGCCAGAAGAATTCCGGCTATTCCGTCAATGGCAGCTTTGCCGAATACGGCCTCGCCGATCCGAAATTCGTCGGCCGCCTGCCGGACAATCTCGATTTCGGCCCGGCCGCACCGGTGCTCTGCGCCGGCGTTACCGTCTATAAGGGGCTGAAAGAAACCGAGGTCAGGCCCGGTGAGTGGGTGGTCATTTCAGGCATTGGCGGGCTTGGCCACATGGCCGTGCAATATGCCAAGGCCATGGGCATGCATGTCGTTGCCGCCGATATTTTCGACGACAAGCTGGCGCTTGCGAAGAAACTCGGAGCCGATGTCACCGTCAATGGCCGCGCGCCAGATGCGGTGGAGCAGGTGCAGAAGGCGACCGGCGGCGTCCACGGCGCGCTGGTGACGGCGGTGTCGCCCAAGGCCATGGAGCAGGCTTATGGCTTCCTGCGCTCCAAGGGCACCATGGCGCTTGTCGGCCTGCCGCCGGGCTTCATCTCCATTCCGGTGTTCGACACGGTGCTGAAGCGCATCACGGTGCGCGGCTCCATCGTCGGCACGCGGCAGGATCTGGAGGAAGCGTTGACCTTTGCCGGCGAAGGCAAGGTGGCGGCCCATTTCTCCTGGGATAAGCTCGAAAACATCAACGATATCTTCCACCGCATGGAAGAGGGCAAGATCGACGGCCGTATCGTCGTGGACCTCGCCGCCTGATGTGAAAACTGGCTGGCGGCGCTCACGTAAATGTGTGGCGCCGCTTGCCCCCGCCTCGTTCCCCACGGGGCGATCTGCGCTATCCTTCCGCATCCGTGCGTTCAAGGAGGATAGAGCGATGGACAAGCCCAAGATCACGCAGGCCATGATCGACGCTTACGATGAATATACCCATCTCAGTCTCGATCGCCGCAAATTCATGGAAAAGCTCACCGTATTGGCAGGGTCCGGTGCAGCAGCGGCGGCCATCGCCCCGCTTCTTTCGGCCAACAGCGCCCGTGCGGCTGTCATCGCGGCCGATGACGACAGGATTGTCGCCGAGGAGGTGACCTATCCCGCCCCCGGCGGTGAGATGAAGGGTTACCTCGTTACGCCGAAAGCCGCTTCCGGCCCCATCGGCTCGGTCATCGTCATCCACGAGAACCGTGGTCTGAACGACCATATTCGTGACGTGGCACGGCGGGTGGCGCTCGCCGGTTTTCGGGCGCTTGCTGTCGATTTCCTCTCACCGCAGGGCGGTACGCCCGCCGATGAGGAGAAGGCGCGGCAGATGTTCAGCGGTCTCGATATGGACGCGACCGTCGCCAATGCCGAAGCGGGCCGGGTATGGCTTGCCGCAAGGCAGGGAGCGAATGGCAAGGTCGGAGCAGTCGGTTTTTGCTGGGGCGGCGGGCTGGTCAACCGTTTCGCCACCAAATCGGCAGGTTTGAATGCCGGCGTCGCCTATTACGGCCAGCAGGCCCCGGCGGCCGATGTACCGGCCATCAAGGCGCCGTTGCTTTTGCACTATGCGGGTCTCGACGAGCGCATCAATGCCGGCATCGACGCCTATAAGAAGGCGCTGGAGGAAAACGGCAAGACCTTTGAAATCTTCGTCTATGACGGCGTCAACCACGCCTTCAACAATGACACGTCCTCGGCGCGCTACGACAAGGCGGCCGCCGATCTCGCCTGGGGCCGGACGACGGAGTTCTTCAAGAAATATCTGGCATAGCCCGTCATATTCGGTCTGTTATGGTGCAGCCTTTCGGAAGACTGGAAGGCTGCAGCATGGACCGGGATGGCATGCGGTTTACGCAGGCTTTCGAAAAGATCACGCGCGCAGTTCCTGAAACCGAACAGTCACGCGCAAACCGGGATTGTTGTCCGCTAGCGTCACGGCGGCACCATGTAATTCCGCTATGGCTTTGACAAGGCTCAGGCCAAGGCCGGATCCCGCGGTAGTTCTGCTCTTCTCGACGCGATAGAACCGGTCGAACACCTGCGCCCGGTCTTCATCTGAAATGCCCGGCCCGTTATCGGCGATATTTAACAGGACCTGTCCGTCCTCGCGTGATACGTCGAGCCAAATTCTTGATCCGACGGGGGTGTGCCGCATGGCGTTGGACAACAGGTTCGTCAATAATTGGCGAATGAGATCAGGGTCGCCATCGATCCAGCCGCCGTCTACGGCATCGCGCATCGTCAGTTGATAGCCTTCCTCTGCCGCGATAACCTCGTAGGTTTCGTAGATTTCGCCGACGACATCGCAAAGATCGAAGGCGGTGAATCGAGCCGTTCTGCTTCGCGCTTCGATCTGCGCAATCCGCAGAAGAGCGTCGAACGTATTGGCTATGGACCGCAACTCTTCGAGGGCGGTCTCTACACCGATCCTCATCTCGTCTACCGTATGCGCAATGAGTGCATCCTCCAGCACGAGGAATGTCCGGCCGATCGGGGTCTTGAGGTCATGGGCGACGTCGGTGGTTACCTGCTTCAATGCCGCGACGCTGGATTCCAGTCTTGCCAGAGCCACATTGATTTCCACTGACAATATGTCGATTTCATCCATGCGTGACGACACCGGAAGTCGTTTTGAAAGCTCGCCATGTCCGATAGCGTGGGCAATTTGCGTCAGCGACGAGATGCGGTAGCGCGTTCGATACGCCAATATGGCGGCCCCCGCCATTCCCATGGAAAGAACGATCGCGGTCGCCCAGCCGAAACTGATGAGAACGATGCGGGCCAGTTCGTCGGTGTCCCCGGAGTTGATCCCCACCACGAGAGTGTTTGGCCCCAGGGGACCCTTGAAAAGCTTGTAGTGGGAAACACTGCCGTGATGGTCGTCAGGTTCAAGGATCGAATAACCGGATGGGGTGTCCGAAAACCGATTGCTTCCCGCCAGCAGTTCTCCAACCGGGCTGCGCAATGCGTAGATGGTCTCCTGCCCCCGGATGGCGGGGCCATGATTGTCGATCATGTCTACGGCGCCCTGAAGGCCGCGTGCGTCGAAGGCCGATGCGATCTCCCGGTAACGCTCCTGGACACTGGCGTTTAGGCGTTCATCAAGGAAACTGACGACCATCTGATAGGCCGCGATGTTCGCGCCAAGCGATGCCGTGACGAACAGGACGATGTAGATGACCGCCAGTCTGACGGCGGTGCTCTTCAGAAAGCTACCGCCGGGCATAAAGCGTATAACCCGTGTTCTTGACCGTATGCAGAAGCGGTTGATCGAAAGGCTTGTCGATTTTCGCCCTCAACCGGCTGATATGTGTCTCCACGACGGAGCTTTGCGGGTCGAAATTGAAGTTCCAGATTTTTTCGAGAAACATCGTTTTCGTCAGGATTCGACCTTCGTTGCGCATGAGCAGTTCCAGAAGCGAGAACTCGCGTGGCAAGAGGTCGATCCGCTGCCCCCCGCGCGACGTTGTTCTGGTGACGAGGTCCATTTCGAGGTCGCCGACACGCAGGCGCGTCTTCTCCGTGGCAATGGGCGGCCGCCGAACGAGAGCATTGATCCTGGCCGTCAATTCCGAGAAAGCGAAAGGTTTTACCAGATAGTCGTCGCCGCCGGCTTCCAGCCCTTCGACACGGTCATCAACACCGCTCATCGCCGTCAGAAAAAGGATGGGAACGCGTATCGAAGCCGCACGCAGGCTTTTGACCAGATTGAGACCGTCGAGGCCTGGGATCATGCGGTCAACAACGGCGATGTCGTATCCCCCATCCAGTCCCGCAGCCAGTGCGTCACGCCCGTCCCTGACCCAGTCGACCGTATGGCCAGCCGAGGTTAACCCCTTCGTAATATAGTTTCCGGTTGTATTATCGTCTTCTACAAGAAGTATTTTCATGGATGATGACGTTGCCTGAAAATTGGATTTTTTCTACGGGGCGGTTGGTTCTGATCACGCCGTGAATCGGGCTTTATTGGGGCATTTCACGGATCTGCAGATTTACAAATTTGTATAGTTGGCGACAGATGGCTGAAAATCCGGGGTTTTACTTTCACGATGCTGCAAGTCGCAGTGTTACCCGTTATGAGGATCTAGACCATGATCAAAAATCTGACCATCGCCGCCTTCGCCCTGATCGCCGCAACCTCTACCGCCTTTGCAAACGGTATTCTCAGCGACACTGCTTCGCCGATTGCAAAGATCACCCAGGATCACGCAAATGCCGGTGATACGGCGATATCTGCCTCCAACCCGGAAGTTCGTTTCCGCGTGCTCGACAACGGCATGGTCGAACGCACGAACAGCCGTTTCGACACCTCCATGATGATCGATCCGTCGGACGAGCTTCGCGACCGCAACCGCCGATAAGTTTTATGATGACGGCAGGCTCGGCGGTTAGAGGCCGCCGAGCTTATCCGCGTCGCGGCAACAACCCATACTACCGCGAAGCGTCAGCCGCATTAAGGATGAGCGGCCGCAAAACGAACCATATGGCGGCTTGGCAAGCGATACGGATTTCAGCTTTTGCCGCGCTTCAAATGCTCGTCGAGTCTCGGCATGATCTCCACGAAATTGCAGGGCAGGTGGCGATAATCGAGCTGGGCTTTCAGAATGCCGTCCCACGCATCCTTGCACGCACCCGGCGAGCCGGGCAGCACGAAGATGAAGGTCGCGTTCGCCACGCCGCCGGTCGCGCGTGACTGGATGGTGGCGGTGCCGATCTTGTCATAGGAGATGCGGTGGAAGAGGGCGGAAAACCCATCCATGCGTTTTTCGAACAGCGGCTCCAGCGCTTCCGGCGTCACATCGCGGCCGGTAAAACCGGTGCCGCCGGTGGTGATGACCACATCCACGCCTTCAGCGAGCGTCCAGTCGCGAACCGTGCCGGCAATCGCTGCCTTATCATCAGGCACGATGGCGCGGGCCGCGAGCCTGTGGCCCGCTTCCTCCAGCCTTGCGACGAGCGTATCGCCGGATTTGTCGTTCTCCAGCGTGCGGCTGTCCGAAACGGTCAAAACCGCAATGCCAAGGGGAATGAAGGGTCTTTCGCCTGCCATGGCCTTATCCTCGAAGTATCTGGTCTTCAAATGGTCCGCGTCGCCTGAAAATACCAGCCGGGGCGTTTCTTCCGAAGCGATGTTTCCGCTTTCCTGGCCGCTTCAAGGGAATGAAAAATCCCGAAACAGGTTGCTCCCGAACCGGACATGCGCACAAGCGCAGCACCTTCCTGCGACAGCAACCCAATGATTTCCCCGATCTCCGGCAGAAGCGCTTGGGCCGACGGTTGCAGATCGTTACGGCTTTGGGCGAGAAAATCCATCCAGCCGATTGTCGCAGAGGCGGGCAGGGGCGGATTGGTCTTGGTCTGCAATCGCCGGAAAATCTCCGGCGTCGAGACCGCCTTCAGCGGATTGGCCAGAACCATCACCAGGTCGGGCAGATCGGTTAGCGGTTCGATGTCCTCGCCGATGCCGCGCGCGATCAGGGATCGGCTCTCAAGGCACATCGGCACATCCGCCCCGAGCGTCAGCGCCATGGATGCAAGCGTATCCGGTGCGATCCCGGCACGCCAGTGCCGCAAAAGCCCCCGCAGTGTCGCCGCCGCATCCGCCGAGCCGCCGCCGATACCGGAAGCCACGGGCAGGTTCTTTTCAAGATGAATGGCGACCGGGGGGGCTGCCTGCCCCGTCGATGCGAGCGCATTGCGCAACAGGTCCCTGGCACGGGTGACGAGGTTATCGCCGCCATCGCCCGCGCGCAAAAGATCGCCGAAAGGGCCTGAGATGGAGAAACTGTCGGCATCGGTGTCGCGAATACGGATCGTGTCGCCGGCTTCGGTAAAGGTCACCAGCGTTTCGAGCAGGTGATACCCATCCGCTCGCTGGCCGGTCACATGCAGCGCCAGATTGATCTTGGCCGGGGCCGCCTCGATGGTCTCGGTGGCCCCGGAAACGTCATGCCCGCGCATGCGGCGTCAGGATTTCTTGTCCGGAGTGGCAGCCGGTGCCGGTGCCGGAGGAGCCGCCGGGACCGGCGCGACCTCCTTCTTGGCGGTATTTTCGGCGTCCTTTTCCACCGGCGGCAGGCCGTTGGCGATCTTTTCCTTCACCTTGGCCTTGTCCACGTCGTCGCTGTCGCCGATCAATGCGCGGTTCCACTGATAGACCGCCTCGATCTTGCGGCCGACCCGCCAGTAGGCGTCGCCCAGATGGTCGTTGATGGTCGGATCGCCGGCTTTCAGTTCGATTGCCCGCTCCAGCTCGGTCACGGCCTCATCGAAAGCGCCGAGGCGATAATGCGCCCAGCCGAGCGAGTCGACGATATAGCCGTCATTCGGCCTAAGCTCGACGGCGCGGCTGATCATCTTCATGCCGTCGTCAAGATTGATGCCCTTGTCCACCCAGGAATAACCGAGATAGTTCAGCACCTGCGGCTGCTCGGGGTTCAATTCCAATGCCCGCTTGAAATTCGGTTCGGCCTTGTCCCATTCCTTCAGCCGCTCATAGGCGATGCCGCGCTGGAAGAACACCGACCAGTCGGACTTCTGCGGCACGGCGCCGATTACCTCGATGGCCTTGTCGTAGTTTTCGGCCATGGCGCGGTAATCCTTGGCGTCCGAAAGCACGCTGCCATAAGCGAGATAGGAACGGACGTCCTTCGGATCGGATTCAAGCAGGGACTGGAGATGCTTGCGCGCCTCGTCCACCTTGCCGGTCTGCGCGAGCGTCAGTCCGAGCTGCAGCTCGGAAATGCGATACATCGGCGAATCCTTCGGCACCTCGCGGTAGAAGGCGATGGCGCGGTCAGGCTGTTTGAGCGCTTCGGAGAGACCGCCGAGAAGGATGAGCGTATCCGGGCTCTTCGGATCGAGCGCGCGCGATGTCTGCAGATAAAGCGTGACGATTTCTTCCGCACCTTCGCGGTTCAAGGCACCGGCAATGGAGAACATGACGCTCGCAGCACCCTCCACGGCATTGGTGATCTGCTGTTCCGGCTTTTCACCGTTTTCGATGGACTGGCGAAGCGCTTTCAGCGGCGCGTAATTCGGTGCGAAAGTGTCGCCGACCGCAATCGCATCCAGCGCCTTCTGCCTGTTGCCGGCGGAAGCCTCCAGCCGGGCAAGCGCCATCACCGCGCGCATATAGGTATCGGAGGCGGTTGCCCCGCCTTCGCGGTCCGTCACCGCTTCGTTCAGGCTCTTGCGGGCGGCTTCATTGTTGCCGGAAACAAGGGCGATGGCCGCCGCATTGTATTTCTGGAAGATCGAAATCCAGCCCGGGCCCTTCATATTGTTGACCAGCGCCAGCGCTTCCTTCGGCTTGCCGGAACCGGCACGCGCCCAGGCGGTCAAAAGCGTGTTGACCATGCGGTCGAGATCGTTCGGACCGGTATATTTCAGGATCTTCTCGGCCTTGGCGAATTCCTTGTCCTTGATGGCGTCGAGACCGCGCACGATAGTCGTCACGCGCTCCACCGAGGTATCGTCCTTCATCGAATCGGCGATCTTGGCGCCGGCCTCGAAATTGCCGCTCAGAAGTTCGGCGATCATCAACCGCTGGCGGATTTCCGTATTGGCCGGATCGAATTCCAGCGCCTTTTTGTAAAGCGAAATCGCGGTGGGATAATCCTGATCGACATCGGCATTGCGCCCGGCGAGGAAGGCGCCGGAGAAGGTGTTCACCTTGCCGGGATCGAACGTAACGGCCTTGTCTTCCGGTGTCGCCTTCGTCTCCGCAAAGCCGGGGCTTGCACCCGCGCCGATTGCGAGAGCAGCGGCAAGAGCCGCGCTGCAGAGAAGACGGAGTGCTGGTTTACGCCGCATGAGGGAACCTTTGCCTTTGTGCAGAAGCACGGAAAAATCAGTTTCCATTGTTGGTCACGATAGAATGGCTTTTTTGAAGCAGCCCCGCAAGAAATTATGGCCCCGGCCACAATCACGCCTTGCGGAGAAGCTGGCCCGGAACCCTGGGCGGATGGTCTTTTCCATCCGCCTTTCGCCCGGCCTCTAGCGTCAGTTCAGACGCTCGATGCAGAAGTCGATCACTTCCAGAAGCGCATCTTTCCAGGGGCTCTGCGGCAGCGGTGCGAGCGCATCGCGGGCGATGGTGCCGTAATGCGTGGCGCGGCCGATCGTATCGCCAAGACCGTTGTATTTGGTAATCAGGCCCAGCGCCTTTTCAAGGTTCCCGTCGCTGCTCTCACCCTTTTCGATGGCGTTGCGCCAGAAGGCGCGCTCATCCTGCGTGCCGCGACGATAGGAGAGGATGACTGGCAGCGTGATCTTGCCTTCGCGGAAATCGTCGCCGGTATTCTTGCCGAGATCGGCGGATTTTCCACCGTAGTCCAGCACATCGTCGACCAGCTGGAAGGCGAGGCCGAGATTCATGCCGTAGGATTTCAGTGCGCTGCGGGTCGCCTTGTCGGTCTTGGCGACGATGGGGCCGACTTCCGCCGCCGCCGCAAAAAGGGCGGCCGTCTTGGCGCGAATCACCTGCAGATAATCGTCTTCGGTCGTTTCCATGTTCTTGGCGACGGAAAGCTGCAGAACCTCGCCTTCGGCGATCACCGAGGCAGCGGTGGACAGCACGTCGAGCGCATCGAGAGAGCCGACATCCACCATCATGCGGAAGGCCTGGCCGAGCAGGAAGTCGCCGACGAGAACGCTCGCCTGGTTGCCCCATATGGTGCGGGCGGTGGATTTGCCGCGGCGCAGATCGCTTTCATCCACCACATCGTCATGCAGAAGCGTTGCCGTGTGCATGAATTCGACGCTGGTGGCGAGCTTGATGTGGTTGTCGCCCTTGTAACCGAACATCGAGGCGGAGGCGAGCGTCAGCATCGGCCGCAGGCGCTTGCCGCCGGAAGAGATGAGGTGGTTGGCCACCTCGGGTATCATCTGGACATCGGAACCGGCCTTGGAAAGGATAAGCTGGTTTACCCGTTCCATATCGGGGCGGGTCAGGTCGACAAGCGGCTTGACGGATGCGAGTTTGTTTTTGCTTTCTTCAAGCGGTATGACGACGCCCAAGGGACAGGACTCCAGTTCGAATTTGAATTCGACAATAAAAACTGACGCCTTGCGCGGCAAGGGGCGAATTGCCGCTAGCCATTCAAAAAGATGGGAATTTAAGGTCTATCCATGCGTGAACTGATCCGTACCAACGATGCCGTGCTGCTCTCCTTCGCCGAAAGCCTGATGAGGGATGCCGGCATCCATTGCCTCATCGCCGATCAGGCGATGAGCATTCTGGAAGGATCGCTCGGTCTTTTGCCGCGAAGGTTTCTGGTGGAGGAAGATCGGGCAGATCAGGCCCGCCGCATTCTCATCGATGCCGGGCTCGGCGACGAGTTGCGCAACGAAGAGGCTTGAACGGCGGTGGGCGACGGCATTTCCGAAACGATCGACGCCTTTCACCGGGGCCGGTTTCACATCATCCAGCCGAAGGGCAGGGGGCACCGGGCCGGCATGGACGCCATGCTTCTGGCCTCGCTGGTGGCGGATGAGCGTGCCTGCCGGATTGCCGATCTCGGCGCGGGCGCGGGGGCTGCCGGCATGGCGGTTGCGGCGCGGCTCGAAAAGGCCGAGGTGACGCTTTACGAACGCTCGCCGGAAATGGCGCAATTTGCCCGCCGCAGCCTCGAACTACCTGAGAATGCTGCCTTTTCCGCTCGCGTGAATGTACGCGAAGCCGATGTGACACTGCGGGCGAAAGCACGCGCCGAAGCGGGGTTGCCCGATGATCATTTCCATCACGTCATCATGAACCCGCCCTATAACGATGCGGATGACCGCCGCACACCGGATGCCCTGAAGGCCGAAGCGCATGCCATGACCGATGGCCTGTTCGAAGACTGGATCAGGACCGCGGGCGCGATCATGGTGCCGGGTGGGCAGCTTTCCCTGATTTCAAGGCCGCAATCGGTGGCGGAGATCATCGCCGCCTGCGGCAGCCGTTTCGGCGGCCTCGAAATCACCCTCATTCATCCGCGCCTTGGCGAGGATGCGGTGCGCATGCTCATCACCGCCGTCAAGGGTTCACGGGCGCGGCTGTCGTTCCGCGCACCGCTCATCATGCATGAGACCGGCAGCCATGCCTTCACCCCCTTCGTGGATGACCTGAACAATGGCCGCGCCGCCTATTCGCGTAATGTAAGGGCAATCCGGACCGCGTCATAAATATCGCCGTTCCGCCGGCCGCAAACCATTGTGTTTTCCGGGGCGATACATACATCCGTGACGAACGGATAAATGCTGCGAGGATTGAGTAGTGGGTTTTCTGAAGTATCTGGTGCCGAAACGCTTTCGTAAAAAGGAGCTCGTCATCCCGGTTGTGCGCATGCACGGTGCGATCATGGCCGGCGGCAACCAGTTCCGCCCCGCCCTCAATCTCGCCTCCTATGCGCCGCTTCTGGAAAAGGCCTTCGCCGTCAAGGATGCCCCGGCCGTCGCCATTTCGCTCAATTCGCCCGGCGGTTCGCCGGTGCAGGCGCGGATGATCTATAACCGCATCCGCCAGCTCGCCGAAGAAAAGGAAAAGAAGGTCCTGATCTTCGTGGAAGACGTTGCAGCCTCCGGCGGTTACATGATCGCGCTTGCCGGTGATGAAATCATCGCGGATCCCACCTCCATCGTTGGTTCCATCGGCGTCGTCTCCGGTGGTTTCGGTTTTCCGGAAATGCTGAAGAAGATCGGCGTGGAACGCCGTGTCTATACCGCCGGCGAGAACAAGGTCATCCTCGATCCCTTCCAGCCGGAAAAGGAAGGCGATATCGATTACCTGAAGTCGCTTCAGGTCGAAATCCACAATGTTTTCATCGATATGGTCAAGATGCGCCGCGGCTCGAAACTGAAGGGCGACGAGGCGATCTTCTCCGGCCTGTTCTGGACCGGCATGCGCGGCCTCGACCTCGGCCTGATCGACGGGCTGGGCGACATGCGCGAGGTTCTGCGCCGCCGTTACGGTGAGAAGGTCAAGCTCCAGCTTGTCAGCGGCGGGCGCACTCTATTCGGCAAAAAGATGCCGGGCGTCAATGCTGCTCTTGACGTGAATGCCGAAAGGCTGGCCGCCGGTGCGGTATCGGGGCTTGCGGAAATCGCCGAAGAAAAGGCATTGTGGTCGCGTTTCGGTCTATGATGTCTCGGGAATGAAGCCTTATGGCGCAGCTCATTACAATTATTCTTCTGGTGGTGGGATCCGTCATCCTTTACCGCCGCTTCGTCCGCGACGCGGAAAAGCTCTCGGCAAAATCGAAACAGCGCGAGAAGGAACGCGAGACCGGCGCCATCGGCACGCTGATCAAGGACCCGGAAACCGGCGAATACCGCGTGAAGCGCGAGGATGAGGCGTAATTTTCCTGTAACGCAGAATTTGCTATAGTCGCTTTCGATTAAGGAGACCGTCATGCGTGTCACGAAATGGGGCGATAGTCTTGCGGTCCGCATTCCGGCGGATGTCGCGGAAGCCTTGCATATCAAGGAAGGCGACGAGGTGGATGTCTCTGTACCCGTACAGGAACCGTCTGCTTCCATTTCGCAGGAGGAGCGCGAAAAGATACTATCGTATATTCGCGCTCAGCGATGGCAGCTGCCGCCGGGCTGGAAATTCGACCGCGAAGAGGCAAATGAGCGTTGAGCCATTTGCCCTTTCTCGATACGAATATCTTCATCTACGCCTTTCTGGACGACGAACGGTCATCCAAGGCCCAAGAGATCGTTTCGAAACCTTATGTGACGAGCGTTCAGGCATTTAACGAATTTGCGAGTGTTGTCCGGCGGAAGTGGCCACAAAAATGGGGCGAAATCCACAGATCGCTGGATGGTCTCCGCCGAATGGCCGTGACGGTCGTCGAACTCAATGTGCAGTTAAATGCGAGCGCTATTGATCTTGTCGATAAATATAACTTCGCCTTCTATGACGCATTGATGGTAGCAGCGGCTCTGAAGGCGGAAAGCAATGTTTTCCTCTCCGAAGACATGCATGACGGTCTCACCGTCGAAGGGCGGATGAAGATCGTCAACCCGTTCACCGCCCGTCTCCACGCATAAAACCTTGACCCTCACGCCATGCCGTGGCACCAGTCCGCATCCGAAGTAAGTCAATGCTTACTTGTCCTCCTAACACCGCGATGACTGCAATGACCGATGTTCCCGACCATATGAACCCGAAGCGTTCCTTTCAGGCGCTGATCCTGACGCTGCATAATTACTGGGCCGACAAGGGCTGCGCGGTGTTGCAACCCTACGATATGGAAGTGGGCGCGGGTACGTTCCATCCGGCAACCACGCTGCGCGCGCTTGGGCCAAAGCCGTGGAAGGCCGCTTACGTGCAGCCCTCGCGCCGCCCGTCCGATGGGCGTTACGGCGAGAACCCTAACCGTTTGCAGCATTATTACCAGTATCAGGTCATTCTGAAGCCCAATCCTTCCAACTTGCAGGAACTCTATCTCGGTTCGCTGAAGGCCATCGGCCTCGACCCTCTGCTGCACGATGTGCGCTTCGTCGAAGACGACTGGGAAAGCCCGACGCTCGGCGCCTGGGGTCTTGGCTGGGAATGCTGGTGCGACGGCATGGAAGTGTCGCAATTCACCTACTTCCAGCAGGTCTGCGGCATCGAATGCTCGCCGGTCGCTGGCGAGCTTACCTATGGTCTGGAGCGTCTCGCCATGTATGTTCAGGGCGTCGACAATGTCTACGACCTGAACTTCAACGGCCGCGAAGGCGAAGAGAAGATTTCCTATGGTGACGTCTTCCTCCAGGCCGAGCAGGAATATTCCCGGCATAACTTCGAATTTGCCGACACCGCCATGCTGCATCGCCATTTCATCGACGCCGAAAAGGAATGCCAGGCGCTTCTCGCCGCCGGCGCGCCCGGTGACAACGACAATCAGCGCCTGCACAAATGCGTTTTCCCGGCCTATGACCAGTGCATCAAGGCCAGCCACGTCTTCAACCTTCTGGATGCGCGCGGCGTAATTTCGGTCACGGAACGCCAGAGCTATATCCTGCGCGTGCGCACGCTGGCGAAAGCCTGCGGCGAAGCCTTCCTGCTGACGGATGCGGGCGGATCGAACTGGAACAGGGCCGCCTGAACCTTTATGTAAGGCGGGGCAACAGTCTAACGTGCGGACGCCGTTCTGGTGTCCGCGCCTCTTGAGGAGGGGTCGGGAATGTTCATCACGCTGGCAATCATCGCGGCAATCGCGCTCTATGTCGTCTTCATCTATAACGGGCTGGTCAAGGCGCGGCAGATGAAGGAAGAGGCGTGGTCGGGCATCGACGTGCAGCTGAAGCGCCGCGCCGATCTCATTCCCAACCTCATCGAGACCGTGAAGGGTTACGCGGCGCACGAAAAGAGCACCTTCGAGGAGGTGATCGCCATGCGTAACCGGGCGCAGGCCGTGCCGGCGGGCGATGTCGAGGGCCGCGCTCAGGCGGAAGGGCTGCTGTCTCAGGCGCTCGGCAAGCTCTTTGCGCTTGCCGAAGCCTATCCCGATCTCAAGGCCAATACGAATTTTCTGGAATTGCAGCGTTCGCTGGAAACCATCGAAAGCGAAATCCAGATGTCGCGCCGTTATTACAATGGCGCCGCCCGCGATCTCAACGTCAAGGTGGAAAGCTTCCCCTCCAATCTGGTCGCAGGCCAGTTCGGTTTTGCCAAGGCGCCGTATTTCGAGATCGACAACCCGGCCGACCGCGCCGTGCCGACTGTGAAATTCTAAGCGCACTGTTCCCTCGGCGGCTCAAGACCTCCCGTTCAAATTCCGATAATCCGGCTCTTCGCTGCATTCTTTGACAAGACGACAATCATGATCGAACTGACCATCACCCCGCCCGACCACCCGCTTTCCGGCAAGGTCGAGCCGCCCGGCTCCAAGTCCATCACCAACCGTGCGCTTCTCCTGGCCGGTCTTGCCAAGGGCAAAAGCCGGTTGACCGGGGCACTGAAAAGCGACGACACGCTTTATATGGCCGAAGCCCTGCGCGAGATGGGCGTCAAGGTCACCGAGCCTGATGCCACCACCTTCGTCGTGGAGGGTACTGGCGTATTGCAGCAGCCGGAAAAGCCGCTTTTCCTCGGCAATGCCGGCACCGCCACACGGTTCCTCACCGCTGCTGCCGCACTTGTCGATGGCGCCGTCATCATCGATGGCGACGAGCACATGCGCAAACGCCCGATCATGCCGCTGGTGGAGGCCCTGCGCTCCCTCGGTGTCGAGGCGGAAGCGCCCACCGGTTGCCCGCCCGTCACCGTCTGCGGCAAGGGCACGGGTTTCCCGAAGGGCAGCGTCACCATTGACGCCAACCTCTCCAGCCAATATGTGTCTGCGCTTCTGATGGCGGCTGCCTGCGGCGACAAGCCTGTCGATATCGTCCTCAAGGGCGAGGAAATCGGCGCGAAGGGTTATATCGACCTCACCACCTCGGCCATGGAAGCCTTCGGCGCGAAGGTGGAGCGGGTCAGCAACGCCATCTGGCGCGTGCATCCGACGGGTTACACGGAGACCGATTTCCACATCGAGCCGGATGCCTCCGCCGCCACCTATCTCTGGGGCGCGGAGCTTCTGACCGGCGGCGCGATCGATATCGGCACGCCGGCCGATAAGTTCACCCAGCCGGATGCTAAGGCCTATGATGTCATGGCCAAGTTTCCGCACCTGCCCGCCGAAATCGACGGCTCGCAGATGCAGGACGCCATTCCGACTATCGCGGTTCTGGCCGCCTTCAACGAGACGCCGGTGCGTTTCGTCGGCATCGCCAATCTGCGCGTCAAGGAATGCGACCGTATCCGCGCCGTCTCGCTCGGCCTCAACGAAATCCGTAACGGTCTGGCGCATGAGGAGGGCGACGACCTGATCGTGCATGCCGATCCGGCCCTTGCAGGCCAGACGGTCAAGGCCTCCATCGATACTTTTGCCGACCACCGCATCGCCATGAGCTTTGCGCTGGCGGCGCTGAAAGTCGGCGGCATTGCCATCCAGAATCCGGCCTGCGTCGGCAAGACCTATCCCGGTTACTGGAAGGCGCTCGCGTCGCTCGGCGTCGACTATACCGAAAAGGAAAGCGCTGCCGAGCCGCAGCACTGAGCCATTGAGGAGGGACCGCCCGTGAAGACCATCGCCGCAAGACTTCTCGCGCTGTTCGTCTTCATGGGCGCGGCCTTCCCGGCCTTCGCGGAGGAATTCATCCGCTCCTACCATTCCGTCATCGAGCTGGCGGCGGATGGCAAGCTGACGGTGACGGAAACCATCACCGCCCGTGCCGAGGGCCGGAACATCAAGCGCGGCATCTTCCGCGATTTCCCGCTTTATGCGCTGGATGCGAATAACCGCCGTACGAAGGTCGATTTCGACGTCGTTTCAGTGGAACGCGATGGCGCGCCGGAAAACTGGCGCACCGAGAATATCGATGGCGGCATCCGCATCTATACCGGCAGCGCCGAGCGTTTTCTGCCGACCGGCGAGCACATCTTCCAAATCACCTATACCACCGCCCGGCAGATCCGCTATTTCAGCGATTATGATGAGCTGACCTGGAATGTCACCGGCAATGGCTGGCAATTCCCGATGGGCGAGATTTCCGCGACCATCACGCTGCCACAGGGCGTCAAGGCCACCGATACGGCCGTCTTCACCGGTCCGCTGGGCGCGAAAGGCAAGGATGCCCGCATCCTCAGCGAAGGCAATGAAGTCTTTTTCGCCTCCACCCGTCCATTTTCGGTGGGTGAAGGCATGACGGTCGCCGTCAAGCTCCCCAAGGGCGCGATTGCCGCACCCGACACCTCACAGGAGGCGGGCTGGTGGCTGCGGGACAATCTCGCCATCCTGCTTTCGGGCGGCGGGCTTTTCGCCGTGCTGCTTTATTACCTGCGCGCCTGGTTCGCCGTCGGCCGCGATCCGGCGAAGGGCGTGGTCGTGCCGCGCTGGGATGCACCGGAGGGGCTCTCGCCGGCTCTGGTCAACTACGTCGATAATCGCGGTTTTTCCGGTGCCGGCTGGACGGCGCTCTCTGCCTCAGCCCTTGATCTTGCGGTCAAAGGCTATGTCGTTCTGGAGGATTTGAAGAACGCAATCGTCATTCGCCGCACGGAAAAGGCAACCGCCACTGATCTACCCACCGGCCAGAAGACGCTGCTTGCCTCCATCGGCAGTCCGGGCGAGACTTTGACCATCGACAAGGCCCATGGTGCGGAAGTTGAGAAGGTCGGAAAACAGTTCCGCGCGGCGATAGAGAAAGAGCATCGCGGCAAATATTACCGCAGCAATGCCGGTTACACCGTGTTCGGCATCTTCCTCAGCATCGCCCTCATCGTCGCGACGTTGATCTTCGGCGATCTGGATGAAAGCGCCATTGCCGCCGTGCTGGTCTTCGGCTTTTTCGCCTTCTTCTTCAGCATCCTGTCGATCGGTATCGGCCGCCAGTTCTCGCGCGGCGCACCGCTGCGCAAGCGGATCGGCGGCATCGTCATGCTGGCCTTTGCCGGTTTCGTGGCCTTTTCCGCCATTGGCGGCATCGCCACGCAAATCCTGCTGGATGTGACGCATGACACCAAGTCGGTGGCGCTGGCGGCCATCGGCGGCATCGTGCTCACCAATGCGCTGTTCCTGTTCCTGATGGGCGCGCCGACGCCGCTCGGCCGCAAGCTGATGGATGGCATCGAGGGCCTCAGAACCTATCTGACACTGGCGGAAAAAGACCGGATGAACATGGCCGGCGCGCCCGCCATGTCGCCGCAGCATTTCGAGACGTTGCTGCCCTATGCCGTGGCGCTCGGTGTCGAAAAACCGTGGAGCCGCACCTTCGAGGCCTGGCTTGCCACGGCTGCCGCCGGTGCCGCTGCTGCAAGTTATGCGCCTGGCTGGTATGCGGGCAGCAATTACGGCAGCTTTGGCGACAGGATCGGCGGCTTTTCCACCTCCATGGCCAATACCATCGCTTCCACCATTCCTCAGCCAGTCAGCTCCTCCGGCTCCAGCTTTTCGGGCGGTGGCGGCGGCGGTTTTTCCGGCTCCGGCGGCGGTGGTGGTGGCGGCGGCGGCTGGTAACGCCCGCCGGCGGTAATTTAACCGATAGCTGGTGACTTTTGCCGCTGGTCTTGCTAAGTCCGCGACACTCTTTTGCAACAGATTAAAGTCCTTATCCCATGCCCGATCTTCTGCTTGAACTTCGCTCCGAAGAAATCCCTGCCCGCATGCAGCGCAAGGCGGCGGGCGATCTGAAGAAACTCGTCACCGATGCCTTGGTGGAGAGAGGGCTGACCTATGAGGGTGCGCGCGAATATTGGACGCCGCGCCGCTTGACGCTGGATATCCGCGGCCTCAACGCCCGCTCCGCCGATGTGCGTGAGGAAAAGAAGGGCCCGCGCACCGACGCCAATGAAAAGGCCATCGAGGGCTTTCTGCGCGGCGCCGGCCTCAACGACATTTCGGAAGCCCAGGTCGTTTCCGATCCGAAAAAGGGCGATTTCTACATCGCCATCCTCAACAAGCCCGGCCGCCCGGCGGAAGAGATCATCGCGGAAGTGATGCCCGGCATCATCCGCTCCTTCCCCTGGCCGAAATCCATGCGCTCCGGCCCGGCCTCCATGCCGAAGGGTTCCAGCTATGCCGGTATAGAAGGCAAGGGCTCGGAAAGCCTGCGCTGGGTGCGGCCGCTGCAATCCATCGTCTGCCTGTTCGGCCCCGAACATGACGAAACGCAGGTCATTCCTTTCGCCATCGACGGTATCGTCGCCGGCAACGTCACCTATGGCCATCGTTTCCATGCACCCGGCCCGATCACCGTGCGCCGTTTCGAGGATTATGTCTCGAGCCTCGAAAAGGCGAAGGTCATTCTCGATGCCGAACGCCGCAAGGATATCATTCTGCACGATGCCAAGGACCTGGCCTTCGCCAACGGGCTGGAACTGGTGGAAGATGAAGGCCTGCTGGAAGAAGTCTCGGGCCTCGTCGAATGGCCGCAGGTTCTGATGGGCACCTTCGAGGAAGACTACCTGCAGATCCCTGCGGAAATCATTCGCCTCACCATCAAGACCAACCAGAAGTGTTTCGTCACCCGCAATCAGGGTGCGGAAGAGGGTCTTTCCAACCGCTTCATCCTGATCTCGAATATCGAGGCAAGCGATGGCGGCAAGGAAATCATCCATGGCAATGGCAAGGTGGTTCGCGCCCGCCTGTCGGATGCCCGCCATTTCTGGAACCGCGACCAGGGCGATCTGCCCGATCTGGAAACGCTGAAAGATTCGGCTGCGAAATTCGGCCTCGATCTCAAGAAGCCGCTCGACCAGCGCATGGCGAAGCTCGATGCGCTGAACGTCACCTTCCATGCCAAGCTCGGGACGCAGGGTGAGCGCGTGGCGCGTATTCGCGAACTGGCAAAGGCGCTGGCCCCGGTTGTCGGCGCCGATGCCGATCTGGTGGACCGCGCTGTTGTTCTGGCGAAAGCCGACCTGCGCACCGAAGCCGTCGGTGAATTCCCAGAGCTTCAGGGCCTGATGGGCCGCAAATATGCGACGCTGCAGGGCGAAAACGAAAGCGTCGCGGCCGCCATCGAAGACCACTACAAGCCGCAGGGTCCCTCCGACCGCCTGCCGGCCGACAAGGTGGCGATTACGATCGCTCTGGCCGACAAGCTCGATACACTCGTCGGTTTCTGGGCGATCGACGAGAAGCCGACCGGCTCGAAGGATCCCTTTGCGCTTCGCCGTGCGGCGCTGGGCGTGGTGCGCATTCTGCTTGAGAAAAACGTGCGGCTTCCGCTGCTGAGCGTTGCGAAGGACCCGGACCTTCTCTCCTTCTTCCATGATCGCCTGAAAGTCTATCTGCGCGATCTCGGCGCGCGTTACGATCTGATCGACGCCGTCCTGACGCCGGAATCCGATGATCTGCTGATGATCGCCCGCCGTGTCGAGGCGCTCACCGCCTTCATCACCGGCGAGGATGGCCGCAACCTGCTGGCAGGCGCCAAGCGCGCCACCCAGCTTCTGGCGGCAGAGGAAAAGAAGGGCACCGTGGTGGCCGATGGCGTCTCGGAAGAGCTGTTGAAGCTCGATGCCGAAAAGGCGCTTTATACGGCGATCAAGACCGCCTCCGCCGACGCTGCGAAGGCTGTTGCGGGCGAGGATTTCCGCTCCGCCATGCAGGCGCTCTCCACACTTCGCGCTCCTGTCGATAAGTTCTTCGAGGATGTGCTCGTCAATGACGAGGATGCGGCCATCCGTGCAAACCGTCTGGCGCTGCTGAAGGCTATTCGCGAAGCGACCGGAACAGTTGCGGATTTCTCGAAGATCACGGGGTGAGGGGTTTTGGGGTAGACGTACATGTCAGTGTGTGCGGTTCACCCCCCTCTGTCCTGCCGGACATCTCCCCCTCAAGGGGGGAGATCGACCCGTGGCAACCTCTCAGCCACATTGAACGTTCCGGGAAGAGCGGTGAGCATGCCCCTCGCCGATCTCCCCCCTTGAGGGGGAGATGCCCGGCAGGGCAGAGGGGGGGTAAGCTGCGCCCGCGACCTTGCAGGATGACCCCATTGACCCACACTACCCCCAAAATCCTCATCAGCGCCTGCCTCCTCGGCCAACCGGTCCGTTACGACGGCAGAGGCAAACCCTTCGCCCACCCGGCGATAGACCGCTGGCGGCAGGAGGGCAGGCTGGTTACGATCTGTCCGGAGATGGCGGGCGGCATGCCAGTGCCGCGGCCGCAGGCGGAAATCGAAAAGGGTGCCTCCGGTGTCGATGTGCTGGAGGGCCGCGCCCGTGTGCTGGAGGTCAGCGGTGGCGATGTCACGGTGCAATTTATCGCAGGTGCGGAAAGGGCGCTGGCCTTCGCCAGGGCCAATGGCTGCACATATGCGCTTCTGATTGACGGCAGCCCGTCCTGCGGGTCGGTTGCAATCTATGACGGTTCGTTTTCCGGCGTCAAACATGCGGGCAACGGGGTGACGGCGGCGCTGCTCGAAAAAGCCGGTATTGCCGTATTTTCACCTGCCGATATCGACCGGCTGGATGCGCTGACCCGTTAGAGTGTTTTGGAGCATTTCCGGACGCAAAACCGGGTTCCACTTTTCCTGGAAATGCTTGAAAAGAAAACGCCGGAGTTTCCCCCGGCGCCGTTGTTCATCGATGGTCCTGGAGCGTATCACCCCGCCATGCGCATCTGCTCTGCCATGCCATGAAGTTGGTGGCCGGAGGAGACGCGGAAGCCGCGGATGAGGTTCAGCAGTTCCTCGGTGTCCACGGCCAGCGCCTCCGCCGAAGCCGTGGTTTCTTCCGCCATCGCCGCATTGTGCTGGGTGGCGACATCGAGCTGGTTGAGCGACGAGGAGATCGAGCGCAACGTCGTATCCTGTTCGGCGGCCGAATGGGCGATCTTGCTGACGATCTCGTTTGCGGATTTGATCTGATCCGAGATGCGTTTCAGCGCATCGCCAGCCTCGCCGACAAGGCGCACGCCGTTTTCCACCTGGGCGGAAGAACGGGCGATCTGGTCCTTGATCTCCTTGGCGGCGGCGGCGGATTTCTGCGCCAGTTCGCGCACTTCCTGCGCCACCACGGCAAAGCCCTTGCCGGCCTCACCGGCACGCGCCGCTTCCACACCGGCATTCAGCGCCAGAAGGTTGGTC
Source organism: Rhizobium sp. NFACC06-2 (assembly GCF_900101425.1). Classification (NCBI taxonomy): domain Bacteria; kingdom Pseudomonadati; phylum Pseudomonadota; class Alphaproteobacteria; order Hyphomicrobiales; family Rhizobiaceae; genus Rhizobium; species Rhizobium sp. NFACC06-2. The sequence goes on from NZ_FMVA01000014.1 coordinate 63,318, forward strand.
TGGAAGGCGATGTCGTCGATTACGCCGATGATGTTGGAAATCTGGTCGGATGACTGTTCGATGCCGCTCATCGCGGTGATCGCTTCTTCCACCACCCGGTCGCTGCGGATGGCTTCGGAGCTGACGGTGGTGACGCGCTTGGCGGCGTCGGCCGCCCCTTCCGCCGTCTGGCGCACCGCAACCGTCAATTCATCGAGAGCGGCCGAGGTTTCTTCCAGATTGGCAGCCTGCCGTTCGGTGCGCTGCGAAAGCTCGTTGGAGGCTTTGCGGATTTCCTCCTTGGAGCCGCCGATGTCGATGCTCTTGGAATTCACCTTGGCCATGGCGGCGTCGAGATGGATCAGGGCCTCGTTGAAATTGTCGCGCAGCGCCGCATAACGGTTGCCGAGATCGCCGCAACGTACGGTCAGATCGCCGCCCGCCAGCTTCTCCAGCGCCTCGCCGATGGTGGTGACGACACGCGCCTGCAATTCCGCCTCGTTGCGCTGCATGTCGAGATTGTTCTGGCGCTCCGCATTGAGCTGCCGCTGCTGTTCTTCCTCACGGCGCTGCATGGCATGGCGCTCGCGCACCTTGTCCTGCAGCGAGGCGGTGGCCTTCGCCATCATGCCCACCTCGTTGGTGAGGCCGGTATGGGGAATGGCGAGCGAGACGTTTTCATTGGCCACTTCACCAAGTGCGCGGTGGATGTCGCCGAGCGGCTTCGAAATGCCACGGATGACGTAGAAGGCTGCGGCAAGCGCCAGCACGAAGATCAGCGCGCCTATCGACAGCGCCTTCATCACATCGCCGCGAACCTGCGCGTTCAGATCATCGATGTAAACACCGGTCACGACCACCACCTGCCAGGGCTCAAATGCAAGGGCATAGGAGCTCTTGGCGTAGTCATTGCCTTCCATGCCGGGTTTCGGACCGTAAAAATCCGTCTGGCCGCCGCCATTGCGGCCAAGCCGCACCAGCTCGTCACGATAGGCGAAACCCTTGCTGTCCGGCTTGCCCTTGAAGCTTTCGCCGACGCGCTTGGCATCGGGATGGAACTTCATCGTCACGTCGTAGTCGTAACCGAACAGATAGCCGTCCGGCGTGAAGCGCATGGCGCTGACGGTGGCGTAAGCCTGTTTCATGGCCTCGTCGCGCGAAAGCGTTCCGGCCTTTTCCTTGTCGTGGAAGGATTGCAGGATGGAGATCGCCGATTGCACCTGCGTCCGCAGCATGCCGTAGCGTTCCTCATAGATCGCGTCGGTGGCGGATTTCAGCTGGTAAAACGTCGCCACGGCGAAGGCGGCCATCAGGGCCACCACGAGAACGATCAACTGACGGGAAATGGAAAGGTTCTTCATGGGCGCTCACAAGCGTTTGGGATCGCGCGCCTGAAAACGCCGCGCGGTACCGATGTTTCGGAGAAGGGAGAGGCGCATGATGCGCGATAAAAGGGCCCAAAAGCGCGTGTCCGCGCCGCGGCCTCATCCTGTGCTGCATCGCACTATAAACGCACTTAGCGGCTAAAAATTTGAATAAATATTTAATTAGCGAAAGCTTTATCAGGCCCGACAGGCAGAATAAGCGGGAGAAAAAGCAATATTCCCCGCATGGTTGCGGCGCCATTTCGAGAATGCAGCGATGACGCGATTATTTGACCTTCGTCATGAAAGACGTCATCGGCCGGTCAATTGCCGCGCAATTTGAAATCCGGGAACGGGGGGGCACCGATCACCGAGGCGCTGGCCGGTTCGGCTGCGTTTTCGGTGGAAATTTCCGTGACGGCCGCCGTGGTGGTCGTCACGTCGATGCCGGCCGGTGTCGAAACCGTCTCAGCGGGATGTGCCACGGGTTCTGCGTCGTCATAGGTCGCGATGGCCGTGCTGGGGGTTTCCGCCATCCATGCCGGATTGGTGCTGACGAAGGTGACGGGCGCGCCGCCAAGCCAGGCTTCGGTGCGCAGCAGGGTGCGCTTGCCGTCGACTTCGCGCATTTCCGTGTGCTGCGTGCCCGGCTCAATGGAGGGAACGGCGTAACCCTGCGCCACGGCTTTGCCCTTCATGGGCTTGCAGCCCGCGCAATCGCGACGAATGAAGCTGCCGTTGGCCACATGCACGCCGTTTATATATTCGATGGAAGACGCCATCGCCGACCCGCCGGTCAGCGCGACAATCGCTGTCAGAAAAAGACGACGCATCGAAAAACCCCCGAAATGACGGCGCGGCCTCGTGGTCGAGACACGGTGCGCCATTCAATGTTCCGGCAAGTATTACCGATGTTTCGTTTCCATCGGGTCAGCAAACTTGGTAAAAATTGAACGAAATATTCGCGCTCAATCCCGTTTGCCTTAAGGATCAGGCCTTTTCGCGGGCGACGGCCTGCCAGCCGATATCGCGGCGGCAGAAGCCATTTTCCCACTCCACCTTGTCGGCCAGCGCATAAGCGCGGGACTGCGCTTCCGTGACGGTCTTTCCAAGGGCGGTAACGTTCAGCACGCGTCCGCCCGTGGCCACCAGCCCGCCGTCCTTCAGCGCGGTTCCGGCATGGAACACCTTCGCCTCTTCGCTGGCCTCGGGAATATGGGCGATCGGCGTGTTCTTGTCGTAAGCGCCGGGATAACCCTTCGAGGCGAGAACGACGGTCAGCGCGGCATCGTCGCGCCATTCCGCCTCAACCTTGTCCAGCGTGCCGGTCGCGGTGGCATAGAGGATCGGCAGCAGATCGCTTTTCAGGCGCATCATCAGCACCTGGCATTCGGGATCGCCGAAACGCACGTTATATTCGATGAGTTCAGGGCCCTTGGCGGTGATCATCAACCCGGCGAAGAACACGCCGGAGAAGGGATTGCCATCCTTGGCCATGCCTGAAATCGTCGGCTCGATGATCTCCTTCATGGTGCGCTCCACCATGGCCAGTGTCATCACAGGAGCGGGGGAATAGGCACCCATGCCGCCGGTATTCGGGCCGGTATCGCCATCGCCGACACGCTTGTGATCCTGCGCAGTAGCAAGCGCCAGCGCGGTCTTGCCATCGGAAAGGCAGAAGAAGCTCGCTTCTTCGCCATCGAGAAAGGCCTCCACCACCACTTCGGCGCCGGCCGCGCCGAAAGCGCCGTCGAAACAGTCGTCAATCGCGGCAAGCGCTTCCGCTTCCGTCATCGCTACGGTCACGCCCTTGCCGGCGGCAAGCCCGTCCGCCTTGATGACGATGGGAGCGCCCTGTTGACGAACATAGTCCTTGGCCGGTTCGACGGTCTTGAAACGCTGGTAGGCGCCGGTCGGGATATCGTAGCGCGCGCAGAGATCCTTGGTGAAGCCCTTGGAACCCTCCAGCTGGGCGGCGGCTTTCGAGGGGCCGAAAGTGGCGATGCCGGCGGCACGCAGATCATCCGCAAGACCCGCAACCAGCGGCGCTTCCGGGCCGACAACAACGAAGTCGATTGCCTTTTCCTTCGCAAAGGCGATGACGGCCGCATGGTCTTCCACGTTCAGCGCCACCAGCGTCGCATGGTCGGCAATACCGGGATTGCCGGGGGCGGCATAAAGCTCATCGAGCAGGGGAGACTGGGCGATTTTCCACGCCAGCGCATGTTCGCGTCCGCCGGAACCGATCAACAGAACTTTCATGGTCAATACCCCTGCAAATTCGCCAGTAACCTTGTGTCAGGGGCGTTAAGGGCAGGGGGGCGAAAGGTCAAGGAGAAAGCGCCGTCAATGCCCGTCTTTCCCTTGAAGGCCGCCTTTCCTGTGGAATCGTTGCCGCCTCTTGTTGTCACGCCACAATCAGACATTATGTTCGCCGCTCCAGACGTGAAAGCAGAGAACCCCCAAGAGTCCCCTATGACCGCAGACAATGCCCGCCTCGCCTCGCTCATCGCCACCGAGATCAACGCCCGCCCCGATCAGGTAAAGGCGGCGGTGGCGCTGCTGGACGAGGGTGCGACCGTTCCCTTCATCGCCCGTTACCGCAAGGAAGTGACGGGAGGGCTGGACGACACCCAGCTTCGCACGCTTTCGGAACGTCTTGTCTATCTGCGCGAACTTAATGCGCGGCGCGCCTCCATCGTGGAGTCGATTACCGGTCAGGGCAAGATGACCGATGAGCTGATGGTCAAGATCATGCAGGCAGGCACCAAGGCGGAGCTGGAAGACCTCTACCTGCCCTACAAGCCCAAGCGCCGCACCCGTGCTGAAATCGCCCGCGAACGCGGTCTCGGCCCGCTGGCAGAAGCCATCTGGGATAACCGCGCCGCCGATCCGGCGAAGCTGGCGGAAGCTTATGTTCAGGGCGAGGTGGCCGATGTGAAGGCGGCGCTGGAGGGCGCGCGCGACATCGTGGCGGAAACCATGACGGAAAATGCCGATCTGCTCGGCCGCCTGCGCGACTACATGCGCCAGAACGCCACCTTCCGCGCCAAGGTCGTGGATGGCAAGCAGGCGGCGGGTGAGAAGTTCTCCGACTATTTCGATCATTTCGAGCGCTGGGCGACGGTGCCGGGCCACCGGGCGCTGGCCATGCTGCGTGGCTGGAACGAGGAAGTGCTGACGCTGACAATCGATGTCGATGCGGACGATCCCTCACCCGTCAAACCCGCGCAGCGCACCATCGCCGCCGCCTTCGATATCCGCAATGCCGGCCCCGCCGATCAATGGCTGATGGAAGTGGCTGGCTGGACCTGGCGGGTGAAGCTTTCCATGTCGCTCTCGCTCGATCTGATGCGCGAATTGCGCGAGCGCGCGGAAGAAGAGGCGATCCATGTTTTCGCCCGCAATCTGAAAGACCTGTTGCTGGCCGCCCCAGCCGGTTCCCGCGCCACCATGGGTCTCGATCCCGGCATTCGCACCGGCGTCAAAGTGGCAGTGGTCGATGGCACCGGCAAGCTGCTGGACACATCGACCGTTTATCCCTTCCAGCCGAAGAACGACGTACGCGGTGCGCAGGCCGAACTCGCTTTGCTCATCCGCAAGCACAATGTCGAGCTGATCGCCATCGGCAACGGCACGGGTAGCCGCGAGACGGAAAAGCTGGTTGCTGACCTTCTGGCACAGCTGCCCGCTTCCGCTTCGGGCGCCAAGCCTACCAAGGTCATCGTCTCGGAAGCCGGCGCGTCTGTCTATTCCGCTTCGGAACGGGCGGCCGCCGAGTTCCCCAATCTCGATGTGTCCTTGCGCGGTGCGGTTTCCATCGCCCGCCGCCTTCAGGATCCGCTGGCGGAACTGGTGAAGATCGAGCCGAAATCCATCGGTGTCGGGCAATACCAGCATGATGTCGATCAGGGCCGTCTCAGCCGCTCGCTCGATGCTGTCGTGGAAGATGCGGTGAACGCTGTCGGCGTCGATCTCAATACCGCCTCTTCGCCGCTTCTGGCGCGGGTATCCGGTCTTGGCAGCTCGATTGCCGATGCCATCGTCGCCCATCGCGACCAGACCGGCCCCTTCGCCAGCCGCAAGGAGCTGCTGAAGGTGCCGCGCCTTGGCCAGCGCACCTTCGAACAATGCGCCGGCTTCCTGCGCATCCCGAACGGCAAGGAGCCGCTGGATGCTTCCTCTGTTCACCCGGAAGCCTATGGCGTGGCGAAAAAGATCGTCGCCGCCTGCGGCCGCGATCTGCGCTCGCTGATGGGCGACAGCGCCGCGTTGAAGGCGCTCGATCCGAAGAAGTTCATCGACGAGCAATTCGGCCTGCCGACCGTCAAAGACATCATCGCCGAACTGGAAAAGCCCGGCCGCGACCCGCGCCCGAGCTTCAAGACCGCGACCTTTGCCGATGGCGTGGACGAGATCACCGATCTGAAACCGGGCATGCTGCTGGAAGGCACTGTCACCAATGTCGCCGCCTTCGGCGCTTTCGTGGATATCGGCGTGCATCAGGACGGGCTGGTACATGTCTCGCAGCTGGCCGACCGTTTCGTGAAGGACCCGCATGAGGTCGTGAAGGCGGGCGATGTGGTCAAGGTGCGGGTCGTGGAAGTGGATGTGAAGCGCAAGCGGATCGGGCTGACCATGCGCAAGGATGGCGGCGAGGCAGCGCCGCAGCCGATGCGCGAGAAGGGCAATGCCAGCGCCATGCGGCACGCGACATCCAAGCCGAAAGAGCGCAACGAGGGGTCGCAAACCGGTGGTGCGCTAGCCGCCGCTCTGGCTGAAGCCATGAAGCGACGCTGACCTGCGGTTGAAATGATTTTTTACCAAAAAGCCTCGCCGCACACCCCGGCGGGGCTTTTTGCTTGATGAAATCGTTCAATTTTTTTGAAATAAGACTATCTTGAAACTTGTGCCGAAAGGAATACGGTCAGCGAAATTGATAAGTGAGACTTAGCAATTGGGGGTGCCATGGCGTCGTCTCTGCATGTTCTTCTCGAAAAGATAATCAAGACCGGTGATCTCACCGTCAACAGCCCGGGCGGCAGCCGCACATTCGGCAACGGCGCGGGAAAAAAGGTGGTTCTGAACTTCACCGACGAAGCCGCCATGCAGGAGATCGCCGCCGATCCGGCGCTGAAGCTGGCTGAAATGTATATGGAAGGCCGGGCGAAGGTCGCGGAAGGCGACATCTACGATTTTCTGGCGCTGGTCAAAGGCAATACGCTGAGCGAGGCCCTGTCCTTCGGCATGATCTGGCGTGGCATGGCGCGCATCATCGCCGCCCGCATCAAGATGCATCTGCCGGTCAACCACAACAAGAGCAACGTTGCCCATCATTACGATCTGAGCGCCAAGCTGTTCGATCTCTTCCTCGATGAGGACTGGCAATATTCCTGCGCCTATTTCAACCCGCCCGGCATCAGCCTCTACGAGGCGCAGGTTGCCAAGAAACGGCACATTGCCGCCAAGCTGATGACCGAGCCGGGCCAGAGCGTGCTGGAAATCGGCTCCGGCTGGGGCGGCATGGCGATGTATATCGCCGAAAGCGCCGGTGCGGATGTGACCGGCATTACGCTCAGCGAAGAACAGCTGCGCGTTTCCCGCGACCGCGCCGCCAAACGGGGCCTTGCGGCAAATGTCCGTTTCGAATTGCAGGACTATCGCTACCTGCCAGCTTCGAAAAAATATGATCGCATCGTCTCCGTCGGCATGTTCGAACATGTCGGGCCGACCCATTATCGCGATTATTTCGACAAGGTGGCGGAGGTGCTGGACGACAGGGGCGTGATGGTGCTGCATTCCATCGGCCAGCCCTATCCGGCGCTGGCGACCAATCCCTTCATCGAAAAATATATTTTCCCCGGCGGGTATATTCCCTCGCTCGCCGAGGTGCTGCCGGCCATCGAAAAATCGCGGCTGCTGGTGAAGGATATCGAAATCCTGCCCATGCATTACGCCCATACGCTTCGCCACTGGCGCGAGCGTTTCGTGGCGCGCAGGGAAGAAGCGGTAGCGCTTTATGACGAACGCTTCTTCCGCATGTGGGAGTTTTATCTGGCGGGGTCGGAAATGGCCTTTACCCACGAAAACTTCCACATTTTCCAGATTCAGATCGCCAAGGATCGCGATGCCGTGCCGCATAGCCGCGACTACATTGCGCAGAACGAGGCGAAGCTGCTGGAATTCGAGAAGACGCGCGCGCCGCTGGAGAAGGTGACGTTCTGACGACGGCCGAGTGACGAACGTTTCCGCACACGCGGCGTCATCCTAGGGCTTGTCCCGAGGATCTATCCACGTTCCGTAAAGTCCTTCGGTCGCAGATGCTCGGGACAGGCCCGAGCATGACGGCGGTGAGGTTTGAGGCCTTGTCGCCCCCTCCGGAGGAGGCGCGTTTCTTCCCACGCTGGTTAATGGAATGGAAAGACAATCCCTCTAATTCTACGGACACCTGTCTGTATTGCGTTTCTGGGGTTCTTTCATGTTCAAGCCATCAGCGGCCGCCGCCGCCTGTGTCCTGTCGCTTTTTGCCGTGGGCAATGCCCATGCGGAAGGCTGGTTTTCCGGCGACTGGTATCTGAAGCTCGGCGGCGCGGGTTTTACCGCACCGAAATATCAGGGCGACAACAAGAATGAATTCGGCTTCTCGCCCATCATTTCGCTCGGCCGCCAGGGCCAGGGCGCGCGTTTCACCTCGCGCAACGACAGCGCCTCGATTTCGCTTCTGGACAATGGCCCGATCAGCATGGGTCTTGCCGGAAAGCTGGTATCCCCGCGTGACGAGGGCGACTCGTCCGATCTGAAGGGCATGACCCGCATCAAGCGAGGCGGCGAGCTTGGCGGTTTCGCTGAGGCCTATCCGACCGACTGGCTGCGCATTCGCGGCGAAGTCCGTCAGGGCATCCGCAGCCATAGCGGCGTTGTCGGCGACGTTGCCGTCGATGCCTTCACCGATATCGCCCCCGGCATTCAGATTTCCGCCGGTCCGCGCGCGACATGGGTAAGCAGCAAATACAATGAGCGTTATTACGGCGTAAGTGCCGCGCAGACGGCTGCCGGCGCGCCATCGCCCTATAGCCCCGGCGGCGGCCTGCATTCCGCCGGCATCGGCGCTGCCATCACCTGGAAAGTCACCGAAAACGCCGAAGTCGGCTCGTTTGCGGAATATCGCCGGCTGACCGGTGACGCCGCTGACAGTTCGCTGGTGCGCGAGCGCGGCTCGAAGAATCAGTTCATCATCGGCGTTCAGGCGAGCTACAAGTTCAATTTCTCGCTGCCCTGATAAATAGCGGCGATATCGTCCTGCAAAGCCCCGTCGCTAAACCGCTGCGGGGCTTTTCCGCCTGTGCGGCCAGCTGTTGAAATCCATTCCGATTTTCCCGCCGATGCTGTAGAACCATCCCATGGTTCACCACAGCGATTTGTCAGATCGCGTCTCCGACGCGCCATCCAATAATTGGGTCTATCGGATTTTGCCGAGGCCCCTCTGGCCCTATGCGCAGCTGGCCCGGTGGGATCGCCCCATCGGCTGGCAATTGCTGATGTGGCCATGTTTCTGGTCCGCAGCCCTCGCGGCAAATGTCGCGATGGCGAGCGGCGGCTTTTCCTGGGCGACGCTGATCTGGCATCTGGTGCTGTTCTTCATCGGATCGGTGGCGATGCGCGGCGCGGGCTGCACCTATAATGATCTGGCTGACCACAAGATCGACATGGCCGTGGCGCGCACCCGTTCGCGGCCGCTGCCTTCCGGCCGCGTGAGCCGGTCGCAGGCCAAACTCTTCATCGTCCTGCAGGCGCTCGCGGGGCTTGTCGTGCTCCTGCAGTTCAACAGTTTCGCAATCGCCACCGGCATATTCTCGCTGATCTTCGTGGCGATCTATCCCTTCGCCAAGCGCTTCACCAACTGGCCGCAATTTTTCCTCGGCCTTGCCTTTTCCTGGGGGGCGCCGATGGGCTGGGCGGGACAGTTCGGATCGATCGCCTGGCCGGCTGTCCTGCTTTATGTCGGCTCCATCGCCTGGACGATCGGTTATGATACAATCTACGCCCATCAGGACAAGGAAGACGACACCGCCGTGGGCATCGGTTCAACCGCCCTGCTGTTTGGCGAGAATACACATCGCTGGCTGGTTTTCCTTTATGGCACAGCCCTTGTCATGATGTTTCTGTCGTTCTGGGTCGCGGGTGTTAACGTCATTGCCTATAGCGGCCTTGCCGCAGCGGCCATCATGCTGTTCCGGCAGGTCTGGGTGCTTAATATCGACGACGTCGATCAGTGCCTCGTGCTGTTCAAATCCAACAACCGCGTCGGCGTGCTGATTTTCGCAGGCCTCATCCTGCCGCTCCTGCTGGCGTAAGCCTGCGAAAACACGGAATGAAAAAGCCCGGCCGCGTCATCCGCGCCGGGCTTTTTGATTTGTCTGGCTGAGATTATCAGCTGCGGGCGATGATTTCCTTGCCCTCGATCTTCATGCTCATGCCCAGCGAACCGGTGGAGCGGCGAACGAGGAAGCGGGGACGGCGGTCCGCGAAATAGGAATGGCGGCGGCGCGGACGGGTATTCTGGGTGCGCACCTTGCCGAGATGTTCTTCCAGCGGACGGGCGACGCCATCGGCTTCCACCATCAGCATGGGAATACGGTAGGCCTCGGACCAGCTGCGCCAGTCGGCGGCGATATCGCAGAGATCGTGGGCGACGAGAAGCGGAACGCAGAGATCCGGATCGTCATGGTGCAGTTCCAGCGTCACCGTTACCTGTCCATCGCCATGGTCGATGGCGCGGGCGGCAACGCCCTTGAAGGCGCGGGCTGGCAAAGCGAAGGACAGAGGCAGGCCGGAAGAGGACAGAACCTTTCTCAGAACGGCGCCCCGTTCATCGAGGGTGACGGCGACATCGCTCGCGCCATTGCCTTTTCCATAAGTGACCTGTTGCGGAAAACGTGCCGGGTCGAGTCTGAGAGTGGCGACGGCCCAGTCGGGCTTCAGAACGGTCTTGGTCATGTTTATTCTACCCTTGTTTTACCTGAGAGCCGGTTTCCGGTCTTCTCATCGGGACTTTTCGTCCTCTGATGTCGGGAGAATATCCGCCGCCTGTTCGAGACTGCTTAAAAATCGCGGTTAAGAAAACTTTGCATTCCCAAATGGTTAGCAAAACACACTGTGGCATGGTTTCGCTTAGGTAAAAGAGATCGCGACAATGCGGTTTTTATCCCGGCCGAAATTGTGCTCTTTCAAGCTCCGGGCAAGGCGTCTCCCGCATAGTCAGGCAAAGGCTTGCCGTGCGTCCCGATGGAGGCGCGATGGGTGGATTGAAAACCGGAGCATTCGGCGTCTGAAGCGACGCGCGGGTCTCCAGGGGGCATTCGGATGGTATCGACTTATCTCAGCTACGACCTCATCAACCGCGATATGAAGGCAAGCCTGTCGCGCGTGTCGCAGCAGGGGCTCATCGAGCGGCAGACGGCATATTACAAAGAAAACATCGGCAATGTGAAAAGCGTCGATGAGTTCCTCGACAATTACCAGCTCTATTCCTATGCGATGGATGCCTTCGGTCTCGGCGAGATGACCTATGCCAAGGCCTTCATGAAAAAGGTGCTGGAAAGCGATCTGAACGACCAGAACAGCTTCGCCAACAAGCTCACCGATGAGCGCTATCGGGAATTTGCCGCAGCCTTCAACTTCACCACATCGACGAAGACGGTTCAGACGGAAGCACAGCTCGACAAGATGATCGGGCTTTACGATACGTCGATAACCGATCTCGATGACAGCCTTGCGGAAGAGACCCGTTATTACAAGGCGATCGTCGGCACGGTGACCAATGTCGACCAGCTGCTGCGCAACGACCGCACCCGCGCCTATATCTTTCAGGTCTTCGGCATCGATGAGAAGACCTATTCCTATACCCATATCAAGGGATTGATGACGAGCGACATCAACGATCCCGACAGCTACATCAACCAGAAATACGGCGCGGCCTATAATGACGCGGTCGAAAAACTGACGATGAAGGGCAATATCGAGCTGCACGCGCAGGTCACTGCCCGGATTACCGCAATCGACACCGAACTCGCCGGCACCGGTTTGACGGCGGAGGAGCGCACGGCGCTGGAGGCGGAAAAGGTGACGCGCCAGGACCAGCTGACCCAGCTCGAGGCGGTGTTGCCGCCGCAGGATGAGTGGGAAGCGAAGCTCGCCGCCATCAAGGCCGAGCAGACGACGCTCACCAGCACCGTGACGCAATATAACAAGATGGCGCAGCTCGCCACCGCCTTCGAGTTCAAGAACGACGGCACGGTGACCGCCGGTCAGGCGCAGACGGCGGACAATCTCAAGGCCCTGACGGATGCCTATATCGGCAGCGCCCCGCGCGTGACGCCGACCGTCGCCACGCTGAACCGCGATTATTTCGAATCGAAGATCGGTTCGATCAAGACGGTAACCGAACTGACGTCGGATACCCGGCTTCTCAACTATATCAGGACCGCCTTCGACCTGAACGACCTCACAGTCGTCACGGCAACGATCCAGAACATCCTGACCAGCGATCTGAGCGATCCGAGCAACTACATCGCGACCGTCGGCAAGAACGACAAGCGCTATATCGCCTTGAGGAATGCCTTCAATTTCCAGACCGACGGAACGCTGGCAGACGGCACGACATCCCAGACGACGGCACAGACCGCGACCACCACCAGCGGTTATATGACCTATTACAACGACAAGGATGACGCCGCCGACGAGAAGGCGCTGAAGCTGTTTAAGAGCGATATAGCCAGCGTCACTTCCGTCAAGGATTTCATCGACAGCAGCGCGGTCTATACCTATGCGCTGAAAGCCGTCGGCCTCGATCCGGCCAAGGTGAATTCCGCCGATATTCGCAAGGTCCTCACCAGCGATCTGCAGGATAAAAAGAGCTTCGTCTACACGCTGAAAGACGAGCGTTATGTCAAGCTGGCGGAGCTGTTCAACTTCGCCTCCGATGGTAGCGTCGGTACACCGGTTCTGGCGCAGTCGGAAATCGAGATGCAGACCATGTCGGCCGACTACATCAAGAAAAAATCGGCTTTCGGCACGGAAAAGGACAAGGAAACGGCGACGAAGGAATCGGAATATTTCACCGCCGAGATGCAGAAGATCAAGACGCTCAAGGAATTCCTGAGCGATGATCGCCTGACCAAATTCGCAATGGAGTCGCTCGGTATCGATCCCGAAAGCGTGACGAAGGAACAGCTCGAAAAGGCCTTCACCTCGAAGCTCGATGACAAGGACAGCTACGTCAACAAGGAGATGGATCCGGTCTTCCGCCGCCTCGTCACCGCCTTCAACTTCAATACCGACGGTACGCTTCTTCACGAGGACCGCAGCCTGATCCAGACGCGGCGCGGCCTTTACGAGACGCTGGACAACTACCTCACCCAGACGCTGGAAACGCAGGCGGGCGAAGAAAATGCCGGCGTGCGCCTGGCGCTCTATTTCCAGCGCATGGCGGCCGGAACGACGTCCTATTACTCGATCCTCGCCGACACGGCGCTCCAGAGCTTCATCAACACCACTTTTGGGATTCCGGACGAACTCGCCAATGCCGAGGTCGATACGCAGGTGACGATGATGAAGAAATATTTCGACATCGAGGATTTTCAGGATCCGGAAAAGGTCAAGAAGCTGGTCGCCCGTTTCACCATCATGTACGACAATCAGCAGAACACCACCGATCCGATCATGACGCTCTTCAACGGCAGCGGTTCGGTGGGCATCAGCGCCGATACGCTGCTGGCGGTTGCCACGCTGCGGGCGCGGTAGCACAGAAAGCGCGGACGAGCGACGGGAGGAGCGGGGTTAGCTGGCTTGAGGCTGATGACAAAGCCTCCCGCATAGCCGGTGTCATCCCCGGGATTTGTACTCTCCTCTTACCACCCCGGCAGCATGTGCCCGGCGCGCAGGCGCGGCATTTTGGGGTAGGTCTTCACATCGCTGTCCATTTCGTCGGCAACGCTCATCGGCGAGATATTGTCGAGGCAGGCAGTGATGTGGTCGGTGATGGCGTTCACCAGCGAAGGGGAGAGGCCCGGTCGTTTCATCAGGCCGATCTGCACCGGCGGCAGGGGCGGGAACCCGTCCGCGGCGGTCAGAACCTTCATGCCGGTGCGCAGCGCCGATTCCGGCAGCACCGAGACGGCCATGCCCGCCAGCACGGCAGCGGCGACGACGGTGGAAGACCAGCTCGTGAACAGGACCTGATAGTCCCGCCCATCGGCATCAAGTGCTGAACAGGCAAGCTGGCGCCAGTGGCAATCGCGCCGCCCGACGGCGAGCGGCACGGGTGCATCGTCCTTCAGCGGATGGTTGGCGGAAGCGACCCAGCAGAGCGGTTCGGTGCGCACCACATCCGAGGAGCGCGCGCGCGGATTATGGGTGACGAGGGCGATATCCAGTTCGCCCCGCGCCATTTTTTCGGCAAGGCTGACCGAAGGTTCGCAGACGATATAAAGCTCGACATTGGGATGGGTCTTGGCGAAGCGCCCGATAATCTCCGGCATGTAGCGGTCGGCATAGTCATCGGGCGTGCCGATGCGCAGCATGCCTTCCAGCCGGTTGTCGTCGAAGGCGGCGATTGCCTCGTTATTGAGGCGGATGATGCGGCGTGCGTAATTCATCAGCTTCTCGCCCTCCGCCGTCAGGCGGTTGCCACGACCGTCCTTGGCGAAAAGCTGTTTGCCGATCCGTTCTTCCAGCCGTCGCATCTGCATGGAAACGGCGGATTGCGTCTTGAAAACGCGGTCTGCGGCCTTGGTGAAGCTGCCCGTATCGACGATGGCGATGAAGGTATGCAGCTGGTCTATGTCAAGAGGTGCGGACATGGATGGTCATCCATCAGAATGATTGATGCCTCACATTAGAAACATTCGTTGGACTGATCAATAGTCTTGCGACATTTTGACACCCAGCAAATCAATATCAACCCCGGGCCGGCGAAACGTCAGGCCCCCAACCCGAGGCAGCTTCTCGCGCGTGGTGCGCCGGGGGCGGTGCCGCATCGTGCCGTTACGAAAGGATAAGTGTCATGCGCACGGCAGAACGGAGAATGGAACTGGAACTCGCAACCTCCAGGCAGAACGATACGCTTCGTCGTGTCGCCGGCCTCTTTGCTTTTCGGGTCAAAACGTTCTTGCAGCGCATCTACAATCGTATCGTGGCCAATGGTCTCACGGAACTCGATGACCGCCTTCTGGCCGATATCGGTCTGGCGCGCTCGGATGTGAGGGATGCGCTCAATACTGGCCTGCTCGAGGATCCGACCGCCCATCTGACCCGCGCCGCACGCAACCGCGCGGTGACCCGGTTCAAGACCGTTTAAAGCATTTCCAGGAAAAGCGGGCCCCGGTTTTCCGTCCGGAAATGCGCCAAAACGTTCCAGAATGTTCGGGCAATTCCGGCAGACCTCCAGCCGCCGGAATTGCTTTCGAACGGAAAAGTTTTCCCCGCAGGGTGATTTGCCAATAGCCCTGCCTTTGCCCGGTGTCAGGCCCCTCGGCCGCGCCGGGCTTTTTTAATGGCGGCGCAATTTTCTCAATACTGATATTCTTCGAACACCGGCAGCACGGAGCCGCCCCAGCGACCGTTGTAAAGCGCAAGCAGGTCTTCGGCGAGCGTGGTCTTCTTGGCAAGAACTTCATCCAGCGACGACAGGAACACGGTTTCGTCCTGGCCTTCGCCGTTCAGGCGCTTGCGGTTTTTCAGGCCGGTGCGGGAAATGTCGAGCACCTCGCGGGCGAGACCGAGAAGCGGCTTGCCGGCGATCTCGGCGGAAAGACCCTTGGCCGGAACGGCATCGCGAAGGGCGATGACCTCATCGAAGCTCCAGCCGGCGGTCAGCGCATCGGCAGCGGTCAGCGCCTCGTCATCGTAAAGAAGGCCGACCCAGAAAGCGGGAAGGGCGCAGATGCGTCTCCACGGGCCGCCATCCGCACCGCGCATTTCGAGGAAACGCTTCAGGCGCACATCCGGGAACAGGGTGGAAAGATGGTTCGTCCAGTCGCCCATGGTAGGCTGCCAGTCGGCGATTTCGCCCTTCAGCGCACCGTTCATGAACTGACGGAAAGTGACATGGGTGCAATCATGATATTTGCCGTCGCGCACGATGAAATACATCGGCACGTCGAGCGCCCATTCCACATAGTCCTTGAAGCCGAAGTCATCGCTGAAGGTGAAGGGCAGCACGCCCGAGCGGCGGTTGTCGGTGTCGCGCCAGATATCGCCGCGCCAGGAAAGAAGACCGTTCGGCTTGCCTTCGGTGAAGGGCGAGGAGGCGAAGAGCGCTGTTGCCAGCGATTGCAGCTTCATGGAAACGCGCATCTTCCGGCGCATGTCCGCTTCGGAGGAGAAATCGAGGTTAACCTGAATGGTGCAGGTGCGGTACATCATGTCGAGACCCTTGGTCCCGACCTTCGGCATATAGCGCGTCATGATCGCATAACGCGATTTCGGCATCCGCGGCGTTTCGTCGTAGCTCCACAGCGGGCTGCCGCCGATGCCGAGGAAACGGATGCCCATCGGCTCGGCCACTTCGCGCAGCGTCGCCAGATGCTGGTTGGATTCCTTGCAGGTCTGGTGCAGGTTTTCGAGCGGCGCGCCCGATAGTTCGAACTGGCCGCCCGGCTCGATGGAAATGGCGCCCATGCCGTGCTGCTCGCCAAGGCCGATGATGTTGCCGCCGTCCATGATCGGCTCCCAGCCGAGCTTTTCCTGCATGCCCTTCAAGAGCGCGGAAATGCTGGCCTCGCCAAAATAGGGGACGGGACTGTTATCCTTGCGGAAAAACGCGAATTTTTCGTGCTCGGTGCCGATGCGGAAGTCGGCTTCAGCTTTGCAACCGCCCGCCAGATAGTCTGTAAGCTCCGTAACGGAGGAGAGGGGGGTCTGGTCGGTCGTGTCGCGTGCCATGGCTTACCTTGTTATGACGTCTCTGTTGCGGCGAGGCATATGATTGGCAGATAGGGCCGGATCGTATCCGGAGGCAAATGAATTTCTTTTAAAGATGCATGAAGCGCAACGGGGCCGTTCAATTCCAGTCGCCGATCGCCGCCTGAATGATCGCGAGCGCGGCGACGGCGGCCGTATCGGCCCTCAGGATACGCGGCCCGAGCGGAATGGGGGTAACGAAGGCAAGGCCGCGCAGAAGCTCCCTTTCTTCCTCGGAAAACCCGCCTTCCGGGCCGACCAGCAGGGCAAGTTTGCGCTCCGTGACGGCTTGCAGGATCGGCAGCGGATTTTGCCCCGCATCGCCTTCGTCGCAATAGATGATGCGCCGGTCGTGGGGCCAGCTCTCGAGCATGTCCTTCAGTTTCACCGGCTCAGCCACCTCGGGCAGGGACAGTATGCCGCACTGCTCGGCGGCTTCGATGGCGTTGGCGCGCAGTTTTTCGGTATTGTGGATCTTGCCCTGAACATGCTGCGTCATCACCGGCTGCAACAGGCCGGCGCCCATCTCCACCGCCTTCTGCACCAGATAGTCCATGCGCCCGACTTTCAGCGGCGCGAAAAGATAATGCAGGTCCGGGGCGTTCGGCTGGGGCCGTGTCTGCTCGAGGGGGACGAGCACGATCTTCTTGCGGCTCGGAAAGGCAAGTTTCGCTTTCCATTCGCCATCGCGACCGTTGAACAGCAGGATTTCCGCACCGTCGGTCATGCGCAGCACATTGGCGAGATAATTGAACTGCTCGGCTGTTGCCTCCTGCGCGACGCCTTCGGCAAGGCTGGCTTCGATATACAGGCGTTGCATCCGGAAATTGGCGCGCATGGGATTCTGTTTCAGGTTCAGAGAAAGAGGGACGACATGAGCCAGTAGAGCAGCGCCGCAAGCGCTGCACTGGAAGGAACGGTGACCAGCCAGGCGGCGATGATCGTCATGAAGTGGGAGCGGCGGACGAGATAACGGCGGCGTATCTCGGAAGGATTGTCGGCATATCTTTCCGACCGGCGGGGCCTGCCGTCACCAGCCTGAACGAGCTCCTGCCGCCGCCGCGACGATTGCGTGTACCATTCGCGGAAGAAACCGACGCCGAACACCGCGCCGATTGCCGTGTGGGTGGTGCTGACCGGCAGACCGAAGCGCGAGGCAATGAGCACGGTGAGCGCCGTAGCCACGGAAACGCAGAAGGCGCGCATCGGATTGAGCTTGGTGATCTGCTCGCCGACGAGGCGGATAAGGCGCGGGCCATAAAGAAGAATACCGCAGGAAAGCCCGAAGGCACCGACCAGCATTACCCACATCGGCGCACGGGCAGACGTGCTCACCGCCTCGTCATGCAGGGCCCGCACGATGGCAACGACGGGCCCGATGGCGTTCGAAACGTCGTTCGCCCCATGGGCAAAGGACATCAGGCCGGCGGCGAGAACCAGCGGCCACTGGAACAGGATTCGAAGCGACTGGTTGCGGTTTTCCAATCCTTCCGATTGTTTGCGGATGATCGGCACGCAGAGCCGCCAGACCACGAGCCCGGTCACCAGCCCTGTGAGGCTGGCATGGCCAAGCGACACATGCATGAGCTGCCGCAATCCGACCCAGATGAGATAGGCCATGAAGACGCCCGCCATCAAACCAATGAGAACCGGAACCCACAGTCTGGCGGAGGTGAGCTTGTCCTCGCGGTAAATGATGAATTCCTTGATGAAAGCAAGGATGGCGACGGCGATGATGGCGCTGATGAAGGGTGCCAGAACCCATGCGAAGGCAATGCTGCCGAGCGAAATCCAGTCGACCGCCTTCGCCCCATAGGCGGCCATTCCCGCGCCCGCAACCCCGCCCACCACCGTATGGGTGGTGGAAATCGGCGCCTTGGTCCATGTCGAGATATTGACGAGAAGGCCGGCGGCGAGAAGCGCCGACAGCATTGCCCATGAAAAGGCGGTCCTGTCGGGAATTGTCTCGATGTTGATGATGCCGCTGGAAATGGTCTCGACCACATTGCCGCCGGTGATCAGCGCGCCGGCAATCTCGCAGATGGCGGCAATGATGAGGGCGGCGGCAAGCGGCATGGCTTTGGCCCCAACCGCCGGGCCGACATTGTTCGTGACGTCATTCGCGCCGATATTGATAGCCATATAGGCGCCGATGGCGACGGCGGCGATGATGATGACCGAACCCGCGGTGCCGGTGACGAAGACGCCGGCGAAGATGGCCGCCAGGACAACGAACATGAACCCCGCGCCAAGGCCGGCAAGCTGCTGCGTGACATGCAGCGTCGCCTCTTCGACACGGGTAATCTTGTCGAGGTCCTTGTCGAGCGTCGGTTTCATATTCGATGGCGGCTTGATTGCCATTCAGACCTCGTTTGCCAGCATTCCCTTTCGTCCGGCAGTGTCGCAGGTTGAAGGCAATTTTACAGAAAGACTGTTACATCTCGCACATCTTTCCAAAAGGAAAGACGATAAAAGCCATGTTGGAAAAACAAACTGCACATTGCCACGTTCGGGGCGGGCGCGCTATTTCGAATGCGTCATCCGTTTGTCGAAAGCGAGCATCAGCGCTTTCAATTCCGGCTCGTTGACGCGTTTTCCCGCTTCCTGGGGACTGACCCATTCCAGCCGTCTGGATTGCTTTTCGGGAAAGCTTTCCTGCATCTCCGAAACTTCGAGCAGATGCACCTGAACCCTGCACGGCACGTTGACGCCGCTGTTCAGCTTTTTCTCATATTCGTAATAACCGAAGGGGGCCTTTTCCACCGTGCCTTTGACACCGGCTTCCTCATAGGCTTCCTGCTCGGCCACCGCATGGGCCTTCTTGTTGGCCATGGGCCAGCCCTTGGGAATGACCCAGCGCCCCGTGTCCCGGCTGGTCAGCAGCAACACTTCCGGCTCCGGATTCTTCTTGGACAATCGATAGCACAGCGCCGCATATTGCTGTCGCGGCGGTCTGCGCAACATCAAGCCAACATCTGTCGCCAATCGATTCAAAATCTTCAATCCGGATTGATCCTTTTTTGCCGGGTAGTGATAATTGCTAATATAGATGTGCCGTAAGTTCCGCCAATCCCCTTTCACCCATAACCCACTACTGTCTTCACGCTGATGAAGCCTGCAGGGAAGATGGGCATGGTGGATATGCGAACAAAGCTGCGACCGGGTGGTTCCCCGGCCGGACAGCCGATGCGGTAATACCCTCTCCGCCCGCCTTCAAGCATACGGATTGCAAAGCCGCTATGAATTGTAGCCGGGGCTGTTTTTAGTCCGGGGTTAATCCCCAGTGCCGGAGGCCTTCGACCACACCGTCCGCTTCCTTCGCAGCCGAGTGAAAGAAGCGCGTATCATGATATGTCAGCGAGACGAGCTCCGGCAGGGCATTGCCCACGATCACGCCGCGAATATTCTTAAGCTCAAACATCGCCCGATCATTGCCAGTATCGCCTGCAACCACTGATTCGTCGAGGCCGATCTGTAGTTGTCCACATAGCCATGTCAGCGCGGCACCCTTGTCGGCGGCTTTCGGCAAGACGTCGAGGTCGCGGTCGCTGGAATAGACGATACGGGCATCGATATCGTTCTCCACAAGCGCGGCCTCAATCTCTTCGAGCGCGGCGTCATCGGCGTCATGCAGGAACCAGCTCGATTTCAAGCCGTGCTGGTAACGCTCTTCCTGCATCGTCACACCGGGAATTCCGGTCATGACCTCGGCAATCTTCTGGGGGTCGAAACCGGTGCCGAGGGACTGTGTATAGGCGTTTGCCAACTCGCCCCGCTCTTTCGCGTGCAGCATGGTGCCGACCCCGCCAATGATGTAGTCGGGCTCCGGCAATGGTACCTCTTCGAGAAGCGCAAGCTGGTCGTCGATCAGCCTGCCGCTGTTGAAAACCAGAAGGGGACGTTGACCCTCCGGCAACGAATGCCAGAAATCGCGGAACCGGCGCGTGGCGTCGTTATCGCCGACGACGGTTCCGTCGAGATCGGTGGAAAAAAGGCGAAGCGGTCTCAATCGCCGTCGTTCCATGGTTCGGCCCAATCGGCTTCTTCCAGAACCGGCATCATGGTCCTGCCTTCCACAAGGGCGAGAAGCTGCTGGGCAATGCCGGTCCATGTGAACAGGCTGCGCGCCTTGTGCGCCCCCATGCGGGAAAGCCGCCCGTAAAGTCGCTCATGCTTGAACGGCTTCATCATGGTGATGCCGAGGTCTTCCTTGTCGAAAGGATCGGCGAACAGCGCATGGCGGCCATAACTGACGGCCCGGAACAACCCGCCATGAATGGTAACGACGGTGGGTGTGCCGCTCGCCATCGCTTCGATAGCGGTCATGCCGAAGGGCTCGTAACGGCTGGAAAGCACGAAAAGATCGGCGGCGCGATAGATGTCCGGCAGGTCTTCATCCGCGACATAACCGGAAAACGCCACCTTATCCTCTAGGCCTAGCGCTTTCACCCGCTCCTTCAACTGGTTGAGGATCGTGGTTTCCTGCTCGTCCATATTCTCCCCGCCGACGGCCAGATGAAGCCGGGCTTCCGGTTCGCGCTCGGCAAGAACGGAAAAACCGTCGATCAGCAGGTCATAACCCTTGTTGGTGGCAAGGCGTCCGAGCGCCAGCACCGTCTTGCCCTCGAAACCGAAACGCTGCCGGATCATCTGCCGTGTTGCGTCGGAAACCGGGAAGAAACGGTTGTCGTCATAACCGGGCGGGATCATGTGGATGTGCTTGCGCTTCAGACCGTAATCCTCGATCAGAACGTCAAGTTGCACCGGCGTCGTGGCGATCACCATATCGCAGCTGCGATAGATGATCAGCTCGTGCTGGATACGTTCCCTGAAGTTGAATTCCAGTTCGAACGTATCGGCCTTTTCCGGATAGTCGGTCTCCATCTGGCGCTTTTTCCAGATGCCGAGCGAATGCGGCGTGTGCAGATGCGGGATTTTCAGCGCTTCGGAAAGCCGCTGGCCGGCGACGCCCGCATCCCAATAATGGCTGTTGATGAACGAATAATTCAGGTCGTTTTTCTTGATGAAGCGCAGCGCATTTTCACACCACTCCATCAGGTGACGGTGCAGATATTCCTTGGGAATGAAATCGCGCCCGCCGCAGGGAATGCGCACCACGCGGACGCGCTCATCGACCTCATCGAATTCCGGCTGGTCTTCGAAGCGGCGGGTATAAAGATCGACAGTATAACCGAGCTGGCCGAGTTTGCGTGCAAGCTCAAGCACATAAACCACCTGTCCACCGGTGTCCGCAGCGCCCAGCGGCGGGTGCGCGGCGACATAGCCATGCGTCGATATGAGAGCTATCCGCGGATAGCGTTCAGTTTCGCTCGTGGTCGTCATGGGTCCCATCTTGGTAAATTTTTCCAATTAACCCGATAAAAAGACCAAAGAGCACAAAAGGTTCCATCAAAATCTGAAAAAACCGGGTGCCGCATTTCGCCGGATGGCGTTTTCAGGGGCCGCGCTGCTGTTGCCTCAGGCGCGAAATCCGGTCCCATTCCCGCGCCTGATGCGCCTTGGATGTCGTCTCCACGATAAAGTCGATATGGGCCTCCGCCGCCGCCCTTGCCGCAGCCGCATCGCCGGCGGCAATCGCATCGTGGATGGCGATATGTTGCCTCAGCACCTCGTCATGGGCGCCGGCGACGGTGAAGATGAGATGGCGATTGTAGAAGATGTCGTCGCTCAGAAGCCGATAGCAGGAGCGTAACGTGTGCATCAGCACGATATTATGCGCCGCTTCGCCGATGGCGTTGTGAAATTCCACATCGCCCGCAAGCTCTTCTTCGAAACGGCCCGCCTCATGCGCTTCCCGCATTCTGTCCACGATGGCGGCGAGGTTGCGCCTGTCCGGCTCCGTCGCCCGCTGCGCGGCAAGTTCGGCGGTCATGCCTTCGATATAGCGGCGATATTCGAGGAAATCCCGTGTCGCCCGGCTGTGGCGGGTAATCAGCGCGCTCAAGGGGTCTGAAAAGACCGGGCCGACAATATCGGCAACATAGGTGCCGCCGCCATGCCGGCTGGTAAGAAGGCCACGGGTCTCAAGTTCCTTCAGCGCTTCCCGCAGGATCGGCCGCGAGACATCGAGGCGTTGCGCCAGTTCGCGCTCGCCGGGCAGCCTGTCGCCATCGCGCAATATGCCGTCGAGGATCAGTTCCTCGAAACGTAAGATCACCTCCTGCGATGTGCGGCTGTGCTCGATGCGCGCAAAAAGCGTTTCGTCCATCGCAGAAGTCTCCGGCGAAATCCCGCCCCGTATTTCGATGGGGGCAAATTATCAGCGAAGCATCGTACTGGTCAAATATTCTATCCAGTTACACGCCTCGTCCGTGCCATGCCTGCGGCAACACGGCATCTGCCTTTTCGAATTGGCTTTTGTTAAAGCAGCGGCAGGGCAAGGGTGACGATGGCGGATTTTTCCGCCAGGTGGATCAAAACAATGACAGCGGCTTCGATTGCGATGTTTTCATCGCGATCAATGCTCTAATAAAACCGGCGCAACAGGCGGGGACGATATCGCAATGGCCAAGGGTAGATTTGCTTTCGCAAGCGCGCCGGAAAGATCGCTGGCGCTCGGGGAGGTTCATGCGCGGCCGACGGTGCTTCTCGCACCCTCGCGCATCATCGTCCAGCTTGCCTTCATGATGGATGGTGGTTCGGCCGTGCATCACTCGGTCATCGCGGAAATGTCGCGCAGCCGCGGTGTTGCGCCGCCGGAGCGCGATGCCCGCCACCATGCCATGCCCTGGGGGCAGGGGACCTTGCGCTGGGAGCGGCATACCGAATTTTCGACCTGGTTCTGGGATGGCCCCGCGCCGGAAAAATTCGGCGGCGAGATTGCCGGCGATCCCTTCGGCGACGGCTTTTCGCCGCCCGGCTCGCTGATCTCGGGCGTGCGGCTGGAAATCCGCCCGGAAAATGGTGTGGCGTCTGAGGCCGAGACGATCTTCGAGCCGACCAGCCTCTGTCACAGCGACGTGCGCGACGGTCAGGCGGCGATCCTCACCGATTTCCGGCAGGATCGCGACGGGCTGACACAGATATTGGTGATCGACCGGGGCTTGAGCGATTACAGCCGCGGCGCGCTGGTGCAGCGGCTTCTCGATATCGAGACCTATCGCACCCTTGCCATGCTGGGCCTGCCGATGGCGCAGACGCTCTCGCCGGAAATCCGCCGTATCGAAGATGGCCTGACGGGGATCACCCAGCGCATGAAAAACGGTGCGCGCGACGAGGCCGATGCGCTGCTGGCGGAAATGACCCGGCTTGCGGCCGAACTGGAAGCCAACGCCGCGCTCAGCCTCTATCGTTTCGGCGCCAGCCGCGCTTATGACGGCATCGTGCGCGAACGCATCCGGGCGCTTGCGGAAACCCCGGTGCAGGGCCACGAAACCATGGGCAGCTTTCTGGAACGGCGCATGGCGCCGGCCATGCGCACCTGCCAGTCGGTGGAGGAGCGGCAGGCCAACCTGTCGCGCAAGCTCTATCGCGCCACGGCGCTCGTCCGAAGCTGGATTGACGTGGAACTGGAACGGCAGAATACGGTGTTGCTCAACACCATGAACAAGCGCGCCGCCATGCAGCTTCGCCTGCAGCAGACGGTCGAAGGCCTCTCGGTCGCCGCCATCTCCTATTACGTCGTCGGTCTGATCGGTTATCTCACCAAGGCGATCAGCCACGACGTGCTGCCGCTCGACCCTGCCGTCGTCACCGGCATCTCCGTTCCTTTCGCGGTTCTCGGCGTCTGGTGGGTGGTGCGCCGCATCCGCCGCTCCCATGCCGAGGGCGGGCACTGAGGGGTAATCCCATGTCCCTCAACCCTGCTCCCAATAAGGTGAAGGCCCATAGAGCCCGGCGAGATAATCGATGAACAGCCGAACCTTTGCAGGCAGGAACTGCCGGCTCGGATAAACCGCCGAGAGCGTGACGTTTCGCGATCCCTCATAACCCGGCAGAACCTGCACCAGCTTGCCGCTGCGCAATTCATGGCCGATATCCCAGGTAGAGCGCAACGCAATGCCGAGCCCTGATATCACCGCCTCGCGGATCACCTCGCTGGAATTGGTGATGAGCATCCCTTCCGGGCGAATGCTCATCGCGCCGCCCGGTCCCTCCAGCCGCCAGACATCGTTATTATGGGCCGGCAGGCAGCGGTGCTTTTTCAGATCCTCGATTGTCGCCGGCATACCATGGGCCGCAACGTATTCCGCCGAAGCGCAAAGCACGCGGCGCACTGGCGCCAGCCTGCGGGCCACGAGGCTGGAGGAATTCAGATCGGCGATACGGATGGCCAGATCGTAACCACCCTCGATGATGTCGATGAATTCGTCGCTCAGCACCAGATTGACCGAAAGATCCGGATGCCGCTCCATGAAACCCTTCAGATGCGGCGCGATATGCATGCGCCCGAAGGAGGTCGGCGCGGAAACCTTCAGCGTGCCGTTGACCGTATTGGCGCGGCCGGACACGAAATCCTCGGCCTCCTCCAGCCCTTCCAGCACGGCAAGCACCCGCTCGTAAAAGCCCTGTCCCGCTTCGGTCAGCGAGATTTGCCGTGTGGTGCGCTGGAAAAGCCGCGCGCCGAGCTTTTCTTCCAGCCGCTTGATGCGCTTGGAAATGACGGCGGGCGAATAACCAAGCTCCCTCGCGGCCAGCGACATGCTACCGGAGGCCGCAACGCTTGCGAAGACTTCCAGATCGCCCAGATTCGTCATAGTTGCCCTCGATTGTTTCCAGAAAGGAAAAAATCCATAACATTTGATTGCGCCGTTTCAAAGTGGTAAAGAAAGAATACCAGTTGGTGAGATGGCATGGAGGAGGGGCGGTGACGCAGCCGATCAAGTTTCTGGAGCCGCGCGCGAAAGTCGTCGCAGGCCGTGACCGCATCATATCCGACCTGAAGGATATTTTGGCCGAGGACTGTCTTGTGCACGAACCGCGCGAACTCGTGCCTTTCGAAACCGACGCCTTCGTTTCCTATCGCCGCCTGCCGCTGGCCGTGGCGTTGCCGAAAACGACGGAAGAGGTGGCGGCGGTGATGAAGTATTGTCACCGCTACGGCATTCCGGTCGTGCCGCGCGGGGCTGGCACCTCGCTCTCCGGCGGCGCGATCCCGCAGGAGGATGCGGTGGTGATCGGCCTTTCGAAGATGGCCTCGATCCTCGAACTGGATTTTTATAACCGTACGGCGCGGGTGCAGGCGGGCGTCACCAATCTTTCCATTTCCGATGCGGCCGGCGCGGAAGGTTTCTTTTATGCGCCGGACCCCAGCTCGCAGCTTGCCTGCACCATCGGCGGCAATATCGGCATGAATTCCGGCGGCGCGCATTGCCTGAAATACGGTGTCACCACCAATAATCTGCTCGGCGTGAAAATGGTGCTCGTGGATGGCACGGTGCTGGAACTGGGAGGCAAGCACCTCGATGCTGCCGGCTACGATCTGCTCGCCCTCGTCTGCGGCTCGGAAGGCCAGCTCGGTATCGTGACGGAAGCGACAGTGCGGCTGATCGCCAGGCCGGAAGGCGCGCGACCGGTGCTGTTCGGCTTCGATACGTCGGAGGAGGCCGGCTCCTGCGTGGCCGATATTATCGGCGCGGGCATCATCCCGGTCGCCATCGAATTCATGGACAAGCCGGCCATCGAAATTTGCGAGGCCTTCGCCAAAGCGGGTTATCCGCTGGATGTCGGCGCGCTGCTGATCGTCGAGGTCGAAGGCTCCGAGGCGGAAATGGACGCCATGCTGGCGGACATCGTGGCGATTGCCCGAAAACATGGCGTGAAGACGGTGAAGGAATGTCAGTCAGCCATGGAAGCGGCGGCGATCTGGAAAGGCCGCAAATCCGCCTTCGGCGCAACCGGCCGCATCGCGGATTATATCTGCATGGATGGCACCGTGCCGCTCTCCCAGCTTTCTTATGTGCTGAAGAAGACGAGCGAAATCACCGACCGCCTCGGCCTGCGCGTCGCCAATGTCTTCCATGCCGGCGATGGCAACATGCACCCGCTCATCCTGTTCAACGCCAACGATCCGGAGGATGCGGCCCGCGCGGAAGAGGCAGGCAATGAAATATTGAAGCTCTGCGTCGATGCCGGCGGCTGTTTGACCGGCGAACATGGTGTGGGCATCGAAAAACGCGATCTGATGCGCCACCAGTATGGTGAGGCCGATCTTGCCCAGCAAATGGCGGTGCGGGCGGCTTTCGATGAGGGCTGGCTGATGAACCCTTCCAAGGTGTTTCCGCTGGAGGGGAGGGGATGATGGAGGCTGGTCTTATGTCGTTGGCGGGTGTGGATTACCCCCCTCTGCCCTGCCGGGCATCTCCCCCTCAAGGGGGGAGATCGACTCGCGGCGATCTCCCGCTCAATTCTCGAACGGTGCGATTGAAACGATGCGCCAGCCTCTTGCCGATCTCCCCCCTTGAGGGGGAGATGCCCGGCAGGGCAGAGGGGGGTATCACTTGCTCCGAGCGTAATGTTTCCTGCGCGATCTTCGCCGTCCCATGCCCGGAGCCCGCCACCCCATGTTGACCCCCTACGCAGAAACCCAGGTCGCCGACATCATCCGCGATCACACCGCGCGTAAAAGCGCGCTGAAAATCATCGGCGGCAACACCCGCTCCGGTTTCGGCAATGCTGTCGCAGCAGATGAAGCACTCTCCTCCCGTGCGATGAACGGCATCGTCTCCTACCTGCCCGCCGAAATGGTCATGACCGTCAAGGCCGGCACCCCGCTCGCCACCGTCGAAGCGGCTCTCGCTGAAAACCGCCAGATGATGGCCTTCGAGCCGATGGATCACCGCCCGATCATGGGCACCGAAGGTGAACCGACCATCGGCGGCGTCTTCGCCGCCAATGTTTCCGGCCCGCGCCGTTATGTGGCCGGTGCGGCCCGCGACAGCCTGCTCGGCATACGTTTCGTCAACGGCAGCGGGGATGTGATCAAGGCCGGCGGCCGGGTGATGAAGAATGTCACCGGGCTCGATCTGTCGAAGTTCCTCGCCGGATCGTTCGGCACGCTCGGTTTCCTCACCGAAGTCACCTTCCGTGTCCTGCCGAAACCGCCTGCGGAAAAAACCGTGGTCGTTTCCGGTCTCGACGATGAAGCGGCGACGCGCATCATGGCGGCGGCAATGGCGATGAGCGTGGAGGTTTCCGGCGCGGCGCATCTGCCGGAAAGCGTTCGTTCCCGTTTCATCGATGGCGGATTGCCGGATGGCCCGGCGACCATCCTGCGGCTGGAAGGGCTTTCCGCCTCGGTGGAGGCGCGCACGGCCAAACTCCTTTCCGTCATGGATCGGGTCGGGCCGTGGGCGCTGCTGGAGGGCGAGGAGAGCGGGCTTTTGTGGCGTCAGGTGCGGGATGTCGCGCCCTATGCCGGACAGGCGGCGAAGCCCTTGTGGAAAGTATCGGTCGCGCCTTCGGTGGGTCATCAGCTTGTCGCGGCGCTGCGCATGGAAGCGGGCATCGACGCCTTTTACGACTGGCAGGGCGGCCTTGTCTGGATGCAGATGGAGGCGGACCCCGAGGCGGATTTGCTGCGCGGCGCGATCCGGGCGCTCGGCGGCGGCCACGCAACTTTGGTGAGGGCGAGCGACGCGGTGCGCGCCACGGTCGCTGCCTTCGAACCGCGCCCGGCGGCGGAAGCCATCCTGTCGTCGCGTATCAGGGAAAAGCTCGATCCGGCGGGCATCTTCAATCCCGGCAAGATGGCCGTGACGATCGAAAGGGCGGTCTGAACCATGCAAACATCCTTCACGCCCGAACAGCTGGCTGATCCGCATGTGGCGGAATCCGAAAAAATCCTGCGCAAATGTGTGCATTGCGGTTTCTGCACGGCCACCTGTCCCACCTATGTCACGCTCGGCAACGAGCTGGACAGTCCTCGCGGCCGCATCTACCTCATCAAGGATATGCTGGAAAACAGCCGCCCGGCCGACCGCGAGGTCGTCACCCATATCGACCGCTGTCTTTCCTGCCTTGCCTGCACCACCACCTGTCCCTCCGGCGTGGATTACATGCATCTGGTCGATCATGCCCGCGCCCACATCGAACAGACATACAAGCGCCCCTTCATGGATAGGCTGATTCGCAATCTTCTGGTTGCCGTCCTGCCGCATCCCGCCCGTTTCCGGCTGGCCCTGCATCTGGCCCGGCTGGCGCGGCCTTTCTCCGGCCTGCTTGCCAAAGTTCCGGCGCTGAAGCCGCTGCAATCCATGCTTGCTCTCGCTCCCGCCGCGGTGCCCGCGGCCTCCGCGTCAGCCCGTCCGGGAGAGCGGCCGGCCGAAGGCGAGAAGCGTGGGCGCGTTGCGATCCTCACCGGCTGCGCCCAGCCGGTGCTCGATCCCGGTATCAACGAGGCGACGCTGCGCCTGCTTGCGCGGCTCGGCATCGAGGTCGTGGTGCCGAAGGGGGAGGGCTGTTGCGGTTCGCTGGTGCATCATATGGGCCGGGAGGAAGAGGCGCTCGCCTCGGCAAGGCGCAATGTCGATGTCTGGACGCGTGAGATGGAGAGCGGCGGTCTCGACGCCATCATCATCACCGCTTCCGGCTGCGGCACCACCATCAAGGATTACGGCCACATGCTGCGGCTCGATCCGACCTATGCCGAAAAAGCCGCGCGGGTCTCGGCTTTGGCGAAGGACATCACCGAATATCTCGCCACCCTCGATCTGCCGCAAGGGCAAAATCAGGGTCTCACGGTCGCCTATCATTCCGCCTGCTCCATGCAGCATGGCCAGAAGATCACGCTTGCGCCGAAACAACTCCTGAAGGCGGCGGGTTTTACCGTTCGCGATCCGGCGGAAGGGCATCTCTGCTGCGGCTCGGCCGGAACCTACAACATCCTGCAGCCGGAGATTTCCGCCAAACTCAAGGCGCGCAAGGTGAAGAATATCGAGGCCACCCGGGCGGATGTCATCGCCACCGGCAATATCGGCTGCATCACGCAGATCGGAACCGGCACGGATATGCCTATCGTGCACACGGTGGAGCTGCTGGACTGGGCCTATGGCGGGCCGAAACCGGCGAGGCTTTCGGTTTAAATTTCGCATGACACGGGACAGCTCTCCCGCTCGCGTCTCTCCGTCAAGGCGGCCATGATCACTATCGTCCGGTTCAGATTTTCATGCACGCGTCCGCCGTCGGAAAGTCGGTGGTGACGGGCATAAGACCTCTCTGCGTCATCCTCGGGCTTGTCCCGAGGATCTAATCACGTCGAATAAAATCAAGACGTTGGCAGATCCTCGGGACAAGCCCGAGGATGACGTCAGTGCGATTGGCTCGGTTAGCGTTCCTATTTAACGTTACGGCCGAAATGACGAAGAAAGAGAGCGTCGTCCACGCGGCACGCTCTGGGCCATATCTTCTAGAACTTATACGCCACGCCGAAATTCACCGCATTGGTGATGATATCGGTCTTCAACGAGCCGCCATTGTCGATATCGACGTCGACGAAGGAATAGGTGCCCTTATATTCCACGAAGGTCGACCAGTTGTCGGTGATGCGGTAGCTGAGGCCTGCCTGCGCCTGCAGGGTTGCGCCGCCGAACTGGTATTCGAAGGTCTTGCCCGAGGGACGGTACACTTCCACATGCGGTACGTTGATGCCGACGCCGGCGCCAACGTAAGGGGTGATGGGCAGCGATTCCAGCGGAAAACGGTAGAGCGCGTTCAGCGTCAGCAGGTTCAGGCCATCGGTGAATTCGAAATGCGACCAGCCTGAGCGGGCGAGCGTCTGGTCGTCGGCATAGACCTTGTCATGGGTAAAATCGAGCGAGATGCCGAAATTCCGCAGCTGGCCCTCATCGAACCAATAGGTGCCGCGCACGCCCCAGTAAGGCGGGTTGGAAAACGACTTGCCTTCCCATCCGGCCCGGAAATCCGGCCCGTCGGAGACCTTCACATCGCTGTGCGGCGCGCTTTGCCAGCCGCCATAACCGGAAATTTCAAATTCGCCCGCGATTGCGGCAGAAAAGGAAGCGCCGCTGAACAGCAGGGCGCAAACAAATAAACAATGGCGCGGCATGGAGTGAATCCAGATTGATATCAGTAATTCACCAAACCGTTTTTTGATAACATTTGAATGACAGAAACGAAAAACGGGCGGCCGATTGACCACCCGTTTTAAGGCCGTTCCATCATCCCCCTGAGAGAGGTCCGGCTCCTGGCGTCCCCCGCCAAGTTTTATTCCAATGAAGTAAGCCGGATTGTACCGCCGCAAGGCGGCAATTCAAGCGGATACGCCGCCACACCGGCCCTGAGGCGGCCGGAAAGGCTGAACCGTTGCTGTCATATCACAATGACCTTGGTTCCGACGTTGACGCGCTCGTAAAGATCGGTGACATCCTCGTTGCGCATGCGGATGCAGCCGGAGGAATTGTTGCTGCCGATCGTCCACGGCTGGTTGGTGCCGTGGATGCGATAAAGCGTCGAGCCGAGATACATGGCGCGCGCGCCCATCGGGTTCGCCGGGCCGCCTTCCATGAAGGCCGGCAGATAGTGTCCCTTTCTCGCCTCGCGGCTGATCATTTCCTTCGGCGGGGTCCAGCTCGGCCATTCCGCCTTGCGGGTTACCTTGTGGGTGCCGGCCCATTCGAAACCGGGCTTGCCGACGCCGACGCCGTACCGCCGGGCCTTGCCATCGGCGAGAACGAGATAGAGGAAACGGTTCGGCGTATCGATGACGATGGTGCCGGGTTTTTCATTGGTCGGGTAGGTGACGATCTGCGGCAGGAACTGCGGCGCGATCTGGGTGCGCACCGGCGCATTGGGGCGGACGGCGGCATTCTGCACCCGTGCCGGGCGCTGCGATGTGACGCCGGAGCTGGGTCGCTGCGGCATGGCGGCCTGGCGCTGCTGGAAGAACGGCTGGCGTGCGGCAGGCGCGCGCGGATAAACCACGGGGCGCACATTGCCGCGACCGCCGAGCTGAGTGACCCAGGGCGCGGAAAGATCCGGGCTGACGACGACGGGCGGGCGCTCCCGATAACGCTCATTGGCCATGGCGGCCGGGGCGGCAAAGGTGGAAACGAGGCTCAGCGCCAGAAAAACGGACTTCATCGTCATCGGGTGGACTCTCTCTGCGGGATGTCGCAACTATGGATTTGCGGAACTGTTCGCCCGCTTTGCCGGACACGTTCGCACCTCGACGCCAGCGAATCGTAAATGGCTGTTCATTAAAAAGCGCTTGATTAGGGAAAGCTGGATTTAGGGTTAGCACCCGGTTTTGAAACGTGGTGAATGAGTGGTAAGTGCGCGGTCCGAACCGGTCACGGGCGGGAGCGGAAAAGGGTGGTTGCGGAATGAATGAAGCGGGACTTGAAACGGGCGCGGATGGCCTTGTGCGGTGTTTCTGGCAGCAGGGGCTTGCGGATTACAGCCGTTACCACGACGAGGAATGGGGTTATCCCGTCACCGACGATCGCCGCCTTTTCGAGAAGATCTGCCTGGAAGGTTTCCAGTCCGGCCTCTCCTGGCTGACGGTTCTGCGCAAGCGCGAGGCGTTCCGTCTCGCCTTCGCCAATTTCGAATTTGAAAAAGTGGCGGAATTCGGTGAGGCCGATATCGAGCGATGCCTTGCCGACAAGGGCATCATCCGCCATCGCGGCAAGATCGTCTCGACCATCAACAATGCCCGCCGCGCCATGGAGTTGCGCGATGAATTCGGTTCGCTCGCCCGTTATTTCTGGGGTTTCGAACCGGCCGCCGCAGAAAGGCCGCAAAGGCTGGACTATGCGACGTTAAGGGCCAACCCCACCAGCGACGCCTCCATTCGCCTTTCGAAGGACCTGAAGAAGCGGGGCTGGAGTTTCGTCGGCCCGACGACCGTCTATGCATTCATGCAGGCCATGGGTATGGTCAACGACCATATCGAAGGCTGTCATTGCCGCCAGCCGATAGAGGCCATGCGGCGGGAGTTTGTACGTCCATGAAGGTAACCTCCCTTCTTCTGGCTCTCACCATGGCCGTGGCCGCCGTGCCGCATGCCTCCTTCGCGGAAGGCCGCAATGTCGACGGTATCTGGCTCGATGACGGCGAAAGGCTGAAGCAGGTGGCGCTGCCGCCGGCCGGGCCGCTGAAGCTTGACGGCTGGACGCGGCGCGGGCGCGGCGATGTCTATCGCCTGAAGGTGAAGGCCGGGCAGACGGTGAAGATCGAGCTTGCCGCCTCCAGCGAATTCGTGCTGATGGCGGTCTTCGATTTTTCGACGCCGGATGAGGACGCGATCTTCTTCAGCGATTCCGAAGGCAAGGTCGCAACCCTGACGCCGAAGGCGGATACGGAGTGGCTGATCCGCCCGACGCTCATCCTGGGATCGCCGCGCCGCGGTCTCGGCGCGCATTACACGCTGACGGTCAGCACCGGGAAATAACAGCGCGCCTTTTGCTTAGGCCGCCTGGGTCAGCACGATCAGGCCAAAACTCAAGACACCAAGCAGCACGAGCGACAGGCTGGCGGCGACGATGACCTTGCCGCCTGCATGGCGAAGGCTGCGAATATCGACCGAAAGGCCTAGCGCCGCCATCGACATGATGGTGAGGATGTTGGAGAGCGAGGCGACAGGACCGATCAGAGCCTCGGGAATGAGGCCGAAGGACCGGGCCATAATCATCAGCACGAAGGCGATGATGAACCACGGAACCATCTGCTGCAATCTCAGGCGTTCCGTGCCGGACTGGCCATGGATGACGGAGAGGGCGGCGATGACCGGCCCCAGCATCAGCACGCGGATGAGCTTGACGATGGTGCCGGTCTGCACGGCGATTGCGCCGAGCGGGGCGGTTGCGGCCAGAACCTGCGGCACGGCATAGACCGTCAGACCGGCGAAAATGCCATATTGGGTGGCGTCGAGACCCAGAAGCTGCGGCAAGAACGGCATCAGCAGCACGGCGGCGACGCCAAGAACCGCGGTGAAGGCAATCGAGGCGGCGACATCTTCCGGCTTGGCGCCGATGGCGGGTGCTGCGGCGGCAATCGCGGAATTGCCGCAGATGGAATTGCCACAGGCGATCAGCGTCGCAAGCTTGGGCGGCAGGCCAAGCATCCGCCCGGCGGCATAGCTGACGACCAGCGACAGCGCGACGATCAGCGCAATGCCGCCGATCAGCAAACCGCCGGCACCTTTGAGGATGGAAAGGCTCAAGGATGCGCCGAGAAGCGCCACCGCGATTTCGAGCAGGGTCTTGGCGCTGAATTTGATGCCGGCCGAGGCGACCGCGGGCAGCGACACCAGCGAACGCAGCAGCGTGCCGATCAGAATGGCGAGCACCAGATCGCCGAGCCATGCATGGCCTGCAAGCCGCACCTGAAAGCGCTCCGCCAGAATGGCGGCGCAGCTGACCGCCGCGCAGATGAGGATGCCCGGCAGAAGCGGGGTGAGCCAGCGAAGCGAAAACTGAAAGGGATGAGCGAGGGTGCGATGTTGTGCCATGGCCAGACAATGCCGTAGCCGCCTGTTTTATTCTATCAAATAATATGGCATATATTATTCGATAAAATCGAATGAAAAGCCATGACCTTCGAACAGCTCCGCATCTTCATCGCCGTTGCCGAACGCGAGCACCTCACAAGGGCCGCCGAAGCCATCGGTTTGACCGCCTCCGCCGTCAGCTCCGCCATCAAGAATCTCGAAGCCTTTTATAATGTCGAGCTGTTCCATCGCGTCGGCCGCAACATCGAGTTGACCGAAAGCGGCCGGGCGTTTCTGGGCGAAGCGAAGGCGACGCTGGCGCGTGTGCGCAATGCCGAATTGATTCTCTCTGAAATGGGTGGGCTGACGCGCGGCGAAATCACCGTCTGCGCCAGCCAGACCATTGCAAGCTACTGGCTGCCGCCGATCCTGATGCAGTTCAAGAAGCTTTATCCGGGCGTGGCCGTGCGGCTCGATATCGGCAATACCAAGACGGTGACACAGGCGGTGCTGGACGGTCTGGCGGAGGTCGGTTTCATCGAAGGCAGGATCGATGAGCCGGCTTTGATGGTGCAGCCGGTGGTGTCCGACAAGCTGCTGGTGGTCACCGGTTCGGCCCATCCCTTCGCGGATGGCCGTTATCTCACCGCGCTCGATATGCTCTACGGCACCTCGTGGGTTCTGCGCGAGCAGGGCTCCGGTACCCGCTCCGCCTTCGAGGCGGCGGTGCGGCAGATGGGGGTGGATCCCGGCGAGCTTTCCGTCATGCTCGAACTGCCGTCCAACGAGGCAGTGGTGATGGCGGCACGCTCCGGCGGCGCGGCCACGGCGGTTTCCGCCTCCGTCGCCTCGCTGTTTTTGCGGCAGGGGCTGCTGGTCCGAGCCGGCATCGATTTGCCTGCCCGCAACTTCGCTTTGCTGCGCCACAAGGAACGCCATACCAGCCGGGCGGCCATGGAGCTGGAGCGTCTCAGCCGTGCGGCCTCGGAGGACTACAAGGCCGGTCTCGCGGGGTTGTAACCTTGTAGGGAGGGAGCGCCAGCCGGCACTCCCCGTTTGACAATAGCGGTCGTCACTTGCCCTTGGACTTCAGCCAGGCCTTCATCATGGAGATCTCGCCTTCCTGCGCCTTGATGACCTCTTCAGCCAGCTTGCGGATTTCCGGGTCCTTGCCGTATTTTAGCTGGACCTTGGCCATATCGATCGCGCCCTGATGGTGCGGGATCATGCCGCGCACGAAATCGACATCGGCATCGCCGCTATAATCGATGGCCATATCGCCATGCATCTTCTTGCTGGCTTCCATGAAGGCCTTGGTGGATGCGGTTTCGTCTGCGGCGCTCTTGGACATGTCGTGTCGGGCATGGCCACCCGCTTCCTGTGCGAAAAGCGGCATGGCGAAGACGGTTGCGAAGGCGGCGGCCAGTGTTATGGTCTTGATAGACATGGATTATCCTTCCTGTGTCTGACGGATTTTTCGATGATGGGTCTGAAAAATCTGGGGTCAGGCGCGGGGAGGCGGCAGCGGCGGCGCGAAAGCCTTGCCGTCAAAGACGATGCCGCGCTGCGGCTTCGGATAGGCGAAAGCCATTCGGCCGCTATCGGCGAAGATGGTTCGCGGAACCACGATCAGGCAGGCGGCGCAGGAACCGGAATGTGCGGCATCGCCACCATGCGGGCAGCAACCGCCCGTGCCGGCCTTGTGAGCCCCATTCTCCGCATGTGCTTGCGACCCTTCGTCCCGATCAGCGGCTGGATGCGAATGGGCGCCTTCATGCTTCATCGGCGGCTGCGAGGAGGCCGCCATGCCCGTGGCCGTTGGCATGCTCATCGCCATCTGCGCCGGCATCGCGCCATATAGCAGGCAGGCAAGGAACATCAATGTGCGGACCACCTGGAACATGGCGTGAATTTACCGCTGGAATTATGGAATAAGCATGACGATCAGGTCAGTTCGCGCGCAATGACGTGGTGTACGATACGATAATCCCTGCTTTCCTCGCCAAACGGGGCGAGCGGCCATTCCCATGCGGCGGCGGGCGCAGGAGGCTTGACGCCATGCAGCAGGTCTTCGTGCTGCTGCAGCTTGCCATCCTTGCCGATGACGTCGAAAGATGTATCCGTTACGAGGCAGGCCTTGCAGGGCAGGCCAGCCAGTGCTTCCAGATGGATGTGAATGAGCTTCGGCAAAAGATCGTCCGGGGCATCTGCGATCTTTTCCCGCTCCAGCCGGTGGCGTGCGCCGGTGCCGATCTGTGACAGCAGATTGGCCGAGACCACGAGATCGAGATAGGGCACCCGCCGCAGGAAATCGAGCGGTTCCGCCGGCCGGCCGGCGAGAACATCGCCGAAGCCGGACAGGTCGCGATTGGCGATGCGGACGTTCTTTTTGGCATTGAGGCGCAGCTTCGCCTGCACGCTGGCGAGATGCACCAGATCGACCAGCACGACGGTATCGAACATCGCCACCAGCGCATCATGGGGCACGTCGCGCAAAAGGCCGGACCCCAGCACCACCGCCGTTCGCCGCTGCTTCAGCTTTCTGGCCGATTGCAGCACGAATTGCCGGCTGTTGTCCTCATGCTCCGCCCATGCCCCGGCGCAGCGGTTGGCGCGCGCCCAAAGATTGACGGAATAGTGGATATGCGGCCGGAATTCTTTCGGCGTGACCGCGCGTGTGGCGGCATATTGCAGGGCTTCGAGGATCATGAATGCCTATCGGTAAATATCGCGGCGATGGCCGATTTCGACCACCAGAACGACCAGCTTGTGGTCCTGTATATCGCAGATGATGCGGTAATCGCCCACCCGGTAGCGCCAGAAATTTCCAAGCTCGGAGCCCTGCAGGGCGGCGCCGGTTTTGCGGGGATTGTCATCCTTGGCGATCCGGTCCGCCAGAAAGGAAATGATGCGATTGGCATCGCTCTTCGCCAGCTTGCCCAGTTGTTTGACGGCAGCCCGCTGGAATTCAATTCTCCAGGTCAAGATCACGCATCACTTCTTCCAGAGCATAGGTGCGTTCTTTATTGGCGATACGCTGCCGCGTCGCCTCCTCGGCAAGATAGAGATCCTCCATATCCTCGATATGTTTCTCGATCGCCTCGCGGATATAAAAAGCCGATGTGCGGCCGGTGCGCTCGGAAAGCGCCTTCAGCCGTTGATAGGTCTCGTCCGGCAGGCGAATGGCCGTCTGTTTGCTCATGGGTCGCGTCCTTCCGGGTATAAATGGGATACACGTATCCCATATAGCACCGTCCGGCCCAGCGAGCCAGCAAAAGCGGAGGCTTTGCGGCTTGCCGCACCGGGCTTCATCCTCTAATACACCCGCATAATTTCAGGAAAATATCGGATCGGCCCCATGAGCGAAAAAGCAAAAAAGCCTCAGAAACTGAAAGCCCGCCTGCCGCGCGGCTTCGTGGATCGCTCGGTTGCCGATATTCACGCCACCAACGAGATGATCGAGAAGATCCGCAAGGTCTACGAGCTTTACGGCTTCGATCCGGTTGAGACCCCGCTGTTCGAATATACCGATGCGCTCGGCAAGTTCCTGCCCGACAGCGATCGCCCCAATGAGGGTGTGTTCTCGCTGCAGGATGATGACGAGCAATGGATGAGCCTGCGCTACGATCTCACCGCGCCGCTCGCCCGCCATGTCGCGGAAAACTTCAACGAAATCCAGCTGCCCTACCGCACCTATCGCGCCGGTTATGTCTTCCGCAATGAAAAGCCCGGCCCCGGCCGCTTCCGGCAGTTCATGCAGTTCGATGCCGATACGGTCGGTGCTGCGGGTGTGCAGGCCGATGCCGAAATGTGCATGATGATGGCCGATACGCTGGAAGCGCTCGGAATTCAGCGCGGCGACTATGTCATTCGCGTCAACAACCGCAAGGTGCTCGATGGCGTCATGGAAGCCATCGGTCTCGGCGGGGAGGACAATGCCGGTCGACGTCTCAATGTGCTGCGCGCCATCGACAAGCTCGACAAGTTCGGTCCTGAAGGGGTGAAGCTGCTGCTCGGCCCCGGCCGCAAGGATGAATCCGGTGACTTCACCAAGGGCGCTGGTCTTGGCGAGGAGCAGATCGAAAAGGTGCTGTTTTTCGTCAGCATCAAGGATTATGCGGCAAGCGCCGATGATCTCGCGAAACTGGTTGCGGGCACCTCGAAAGGCGAGGAAGGCGTTGAGGAACTGAACATCATCGGCGCTCTGGTCACCAGTGCCGGTTACGATGCGACGCGCATCAAGATCGACCCGTCGGTCGTTCGCGGCCTCGAATATTATACCGGCCCCGTCTATGAGGCCGAGCTGACATTCGACGTCACCAATGAAAAGGGTGAAAAGGTCGTGTTCGGCTCCGTCGGCGGCGGCGGGCGTTATGACGGCCTCGTTTCGCGCTTCATGGGTCAGCCGGTTCCGGCCACGGGCTTCTCCATCGGCGTTTCTCGCCTGATGACGGCGCTCAAGAACCTCGGCAAGCTCGGCCAGGTGAAGCCGCTTGCACCCGTTCTCATCACCGTCATGGATGGCGATGTGGAGAGCATGGGCCGTTATCAGCGTTTCACGCAGGCGCTGCGCGCCGAGGGCATCCGCGCTGAAATGTATCAGGGCAACTGGAAGAAATTCGGCAACCAGTTGAAATATGCCGACCGTCTCGGCTCGCCCATCGCCATCATCCAGGGCGGTGACGAGCGCGCCGAAGGTGTGGTGCAGATCAAGGATCTGATCGAAGGCAAGCGCCTGTCCGGCGAGATCGAGGACAATGCCAGCTGGCGCGAGGCGCGTGTGGCTCAGGTCAGCGTGCCGGAAGCCGAGCTGGTGGCGAAGGTCCGCGAGATTCTGGAGCATCAGGCAGAGGACGTTCGCCGCGCCGCCGAAGGGCGTTAAGGCCATGGCGATCCTCGCGCTCGACCATGTTCAACTGGCGATGCCGGCGGGCCGGGAAGAGGAAGCACGCGCCTTTTACGGCGGCCTGCTCGGTTTTACGGAGCAGGCCAAACCCGCCAATCTGGTCGCGCGGGGCGGCTGCTGGTTTGCCTGCGGCGCGATAAAACTGCATCTTGGCGTCGAGCAGGATTTCCGGCCGGCGCGCAAAGCCCATCCGGCCTTTCTGGTCGATGATCTGGCAAGCTTGCGAAAAACACTTGAAACAGCAGGCTGCCATGTGGTTGAGGATGAGCCGCTTGAAGGTTATCACCGGTTTTATGTCCATGATCCCTTCGGAAACCGCATCGAAATGATGCAGCCGCTCGAACCGTGACGAAAAGTACCGTTCCATGCCCCTGATCGACATGCCGGAATTTGCCGGAGAGCTACTGGAAGAATTCGCCGCGCGCCGCACGAGCCGCGTGAACACGCCCGTCATCCAGCCCGCCGAACCCTTTCTGGATATGGCCGGCGAAGATCTGCGCCGCCGTATCTTCATGACGGAAAGCGAGACGGGGACAAGCCTCTGCCTGCGCCCCGAATTCACCATTCCCGTCTGTCTGCGCCATATCGAGACGGCGACCGGCACGCCGAAACGTTACTCCTATCTCGGTGAAGTCTTCCGCCAGCGGCGGGAGGGCGCGAGCGAATTTTACCAGGCTGGTATCGAGGATCTCGGCGATACCGATATCGCCGCCGCCGATGCCCGTGCCGTCATCGACGCTACAGCGATCCTGAAGCGCCTGCTGCCCGGCCGCCCGCTTGCGGTCACGCTGGGTGACCAGCAAGTGTTCGAGGCCGTCGTCGCAGCGCTTGGCCTGCCGCTCGGCTGGCAGAAGCGGCTGGTGCAGGCATTCGGCGACATGGCGCAGCTTGACGCGTTGCTGGAAAGTCTTGTGCATCCCAAGCCGATGACCGGGCTGGATGCAAGGGTCGCCGGCCTTCTGGCGACGGGCGACGAGGCGGTGCTGGTCGATTATCTCGATACGGTGATGCAGGAAACCGGCTATTCCACCAATGCCAGCCGCGCGCCGCAGGAAATCGCCCGCCGCCTGCGGGAAAAACTGGCGCTTGCCGCCACGCGCCTGCCGGATGAAAGCTTCGCGCTGCTCAAGCAGTTCCTGGCCCTGAAGGCGCCTCTACCGCAGGCCTCGCAGGTTCTGGCGGATTTTGCCGCAAAGGCGAAGCTGAAACTGGACGGCGCGCTTTCCGCTTTCGATAAACGCGTCGCAGCGCTTGCCAATGCCGGCGTCGATCTCGAAACCGTCACCTATGGCGCGGCCTTCGGCCGTCCGCTTGATTATTATACAGGCCTCGTTTTCGAGGTGGTGGAAGCGGGCGGAGACAGCGTGCTGGCCGGTGGCGGCCGTTTCGACCGGCTGCTGACCCTGCTCGGCGCACAGGAAAAAATCCCGGCCGTGGGCTTCTCGCTCTGGCTGGATCGCATCGAAACGGTGCGTGGGAGCGACAAGCCATGATCACCATCGCATTACCCTCCAAGGGCCGGATGAAGGAAGACGCCTCCGCCG
Organism: Rhizobium sp. NFACC06-2; assembly: GCF_900101425.1. NCBI lineage: Bacteria > Pseudomonadati > Pseudomonadota > Alphaproteobacteria > Hyphomicrobiales > Rhizobiaceae > Rhizobium > Rhizobium sp. NFACC06-2. The sequence continues at coordinate 103,482 of NZ_FMVA01000014.1, forward strand.
TTCTGGAACGCGCCGGGCTGAAAGTCGCGGCTGTCGGCAATGACCGCTCCTATCGCGGCCGCATCGAAGGGCGCGACGATATCGAGATCGCCTATCTCTCAGCCTCCGAGATCGCCCGCGAAATCGGCGCCGGTACGGTGGATTTCGGCGTGACGGGAGAGGATCTTGTGCGCGAAGGGCTGACCAATGCCGATGCGCAGGTGGAGTTCTGCGCCCGCCTCGGTTTCGGCCATGCGGATGTCGTGGTCGCGGTGCCGGAAATCTGGCTGGATGTGGACAGCATGGCCGATCTCGGCGATGTCGCTTCGGAATTCCGCGCCCGTCATGGCCGCAGGCTCGCCATCGCCACCAAATATTGGCGGCTGACGCAGCAGTTCTTTTCGCGCCAGCACGGCATTCAGCTTTATCGCATCGTTGAAAGCCTTGGCGCGACCGAAGGTGCACCGGCCGCAGGGCAGGCGGATATCATTGTCGATATCACCTCGACTGGATCGACGCTGAAGGCCAACCATCTGAAAATCCTCTCCGATGGCATCATCGTCCGTTCGGAAGCCTGCTTCGTGCGCGCCCGCAAGCCGGAACATGACGGCGATGCGGCGGTTCAGGAGATCGCCTCGCGCATCAGGGCTGCGGTCTGACGACGTAAAAAAAGCCGCCGGAGCGATCCGGCGGCTTTTTTGTTGGTCGATCCATTTGGCTTATGCGTGGGCCACAGCCGCGCCGCGCTTGGCGTCGACGGAGTAGGCGCCGGGGCCGAAGGCGGCAAGCAGGATGTAAGCGCCGGCAAGTGTGATATTCTTCACCATCATGATGCCGTTCAGCGTGTTGATCCAGCCAAGAGCCGGCTCAGGCCAGCCGGGTACGGCAACGGTGCCGCTGTGGAACACCAGACCGGTGAAGACGCAGAAGACGGCAAGCGCCCAGGCAGCGATTTTGGTCTGGAAACCCGCGAGAATGGCAAGACCGGCAACGAGTTCGAACAGGCCTGCAATATAGGCAAGCGCGGTTGCAGCGGGCAGGCCGGCGCCCGTGATCATGCCGGCCGTGCCGGCCGGATCGACGAGCTTGCTGAAGCCCGAGGTGATGAAGATGAAAGAAAGCAGAATACGGGCGAGGAGAACGAGAACGTTCTGGCTGCTGGACATGGATATCTCCGGTAAATAGTCGGCGTGTCGCCGGTTGAACTGCAATGTCTGGAGATATCAATGACCGAAAATCATCCGCCCATAAAGATGAACAATAGAAGACAAATCGTCTTCATTTTGTGAACGGCGCTGGGCGTCTGTCCCGCTATGTTCAGGCGGCGAAGCGGATATCCTCAAAGCGCGGAAACAGGAAAAGCCCTGATATGCGTCCTTGCTGCCCGTCTTCGAAGCCAGAAGATTCACCCATGCAGATGACCGGCTGCCGCATCGCCGGCAAGATGGAGAGGCCGGTTGAAAAACAGAAACGTGAAGGTGCGGTGGAAACCTGCTCGAAAAGTTCCAGCACGCGCGCATGGTCAGCGCGGTCGTAACAGCGGACAAGGCTCAGCAATCCGCACTCGCCCGGCGGCAGGCCGTGCATGAATGACGCGTGTTCGCCGAGCCGGATCACACCACTCGAAAGATCGCTGCTCCACTCCTCCGACATGAAGAAATGCGACAGGGTCCGGGGATCGGGCGTGGCTGTTACCGCCTCAGGCAGAGCATCGTTGCGTCTTGATATTTCAAACAAATCGCGCCCCCGCATGAACACGTGCCAGCGCCGCCTCTTCAAGCGCCACTGCCAGGTTGAACTTTACCGCCACCCGCAGTCGAACGTATTTGCCAGGCATCGAAACCCCTTTCAATGCTGGCCGCCCCGTCGCGGAACCCTTACGGGGGGTGACTTATAGTTTATTTTCCCCTACCTACAACAACCAGCCAGTGAGAAAATCAAAAATATTATGTATTTCTTCTTCAAAATCGCGAGACATGCGACAAAGCACAACTAAATAGCGCACTTATAGGCCGGTCCGTGTGGAAATCGGCCCCGTATGGGGTGCTGATTCGCTCCTGAATGTGCCCCATTATTGCATGGGGTTGCAAAAATAGCCGGATAAAATCACGCCTGTTCCAAAACGGGACAATACACGAACCCTTCCGCTTTCGGCCTTCAGAGTTGTGCAACCTGTTGATTTCATGAGGCATCTCTTGCTAGAGCGTCGATACGGTGCGCCACCTTCCGTCAATCGCACAGGTACGACAAAGAAAAAGGGCGGTCCGAAGACCGCCCTTTCTTAATTCCGGTGACAGGACCGATTAGAAGTCCATGCCGCCCGTCGGGTGCGCTTGCGACGCCGGACCCACTTAAAGGGCATGGGCGGCAAAGAAAAAGGGCGATCTGGAGACCGCCCTTTCTTAATCCGGTGACAGGACTGATTAGAAGTCCATGCCGCCCATGCCGCCGCCCGGCATTGCCGGCATCGGAGCGTCCTTCTTCGGAAGCTCGGCGATCATGGCTTCGGTCGTGATCAGCAGCGAAGCAACCGAAGCTGCGTTCTGCAGAGCCGTACGAACAACCTTGACCGGGTCGACGATGCCGAGCTGGATCAGGTCGCCATATTCGCCGGTCTGGGCGTTGTAGCCGTAGTTGTCTTCGTTCTTCTCGAGGATCTTGCCGACAACGATGGAAGCTTCGTCACCTGCGTTGTCTGCAATCTGGCGAACCAGAGCCTGCAGGGCGCGGCGGATGATGTTGATACCGGCTTCCTGGTCGTCGTTTTCACCCTTTGCGGTGATCTTCGTGGACGAACGCAGCAGGGCAACGCCGCCGCCCGGTACGATGCCTTCCTGAACGGCAGCGCGCGTCGCGTTGAGAGCGTCGTCGATGCGGTCCTTCTTTTCCTTCACTTCGACTTCCGTCGAACCGCCGACGCGGATAACGGCAACGCCGCCAGCGAGCTTGGCAAGACGTTCCTGCAGCTTTTCGCGGTCGTAGTCGGAGGTGGTTTCTTCGATCTGGGCCTTGATCTGGGCAACACGACCTTCGATGTCGGACTTCTGGCCGGCGCCGTCAACGATCGTGGTGTTTTCCTTGGAGATCGAAACCTTCTTCGACTTGCCGAGCATGTCGAGGGTAACGTTTTCGAGCTTGATGCCGAGGTCTTCGGAAATGACGGTACCACCGGTCAGGATGGCGATGTCTTCCAGCATGGCCTTGCGGCGGTCGCCGAAACCAGGAGCCTTGACGGCAGCGATCTTGAGGCCGCCACGCAGCTTGTTGACGACGAGCGTTGCAAGAGCTTCGCCTTCGACGTCTTCAGCGATGATGACGAGCGGCTTGCCGGTCTGAACGACGGCTTCGAGAACCGGCAGCATGGCCTGAAGGTTCGAGAGCTTCTTTTCGTGCAGGAGGATGTAGGCGTCTTCGAGGTCCGCAACCATCTTTTCCGGGTTGGTCACGAAGTAGGGCGACAGGTAGCCGCGGTCGAACTGCATGCCTTCGACGACTTCGAGTTCGGTTTCAGCGGTCTTGGCTTCTTCAACGGTGATGACGCCTTCGTTGCCAACCTTCTGCATTGCTTCAGCAATGTCGAGGCCGATCTGACGCTCGCCGTTTGCAGAGATCGTGCCGACCTGCGCAACTTCTTCAGACGTGTTGATCTTCTTGGCCTTGGCCTGAAGATCCTTGACGACTTCAGCAACGGCCAGATCGATACCGCGCTTCAGGTCCATCGGGTTCATGCCGGCAGCAACTGCCTTGGAACCTTCGCGAACGATGGCCTGGGCCAGAACGGTCGCGGTGGTGGTGCCGTCACCGGCGATGTCGTTGGTCTTGGAGGCAACTTCGCGAACGAGCTGTGCGCCCATGTTCTCGAACTTGTCTTCCAGTTCGATTTCCTTGGCGACGGAAACGCCGTCCTTGGTGATGCGCGGAGCGCCGAAGGACTTGTCGATGACGACGTTACGACCCTTCGGGCCGAGGGTTACCTTCACTGCATCAGCAAGAACGTCGACGCCCTTGAGCATCTTTTCGCGTGCTGTGCGGCCGAATTTTACTTCTTTGGCTGCCATTTTCAAAACTCCTGGTTTCGAATGGCCGGACCGGGTCCGGCTTGAAATTTAAGGAAACGATGGGTCGACTGAAATCAGCCGATGATGCCCATGATGTCGGCTTCCTTCATGATCAGAAGGTCTTCGCCGTTGAGCTTGACTTCGGTGCCCGACCACTTGCCGAACAGAACGCGATCGCCAACCTTGACGTCGAGAGCGACGACCTTGCCGGCCTCGTCACGTGCGCCGGAACCGACGGCGACGATTTCGCCTTCCTGCGGCTTTTCCTTGGCGGTATCGGGAATGATGATGCCGCCCTTGGTCTTTTCTTCGGACTCAACGCGACGAACGACGACGCGATCGTGAAGCGGGCGGAAATTGGTGCTTGTCATTGTCTAATCCCTCGATCAAATGACTGCGCGAGCTTTTGGAACTCGCCTGATGGGTGTTAGCACTCTCCTTTGTCGAGTGCCAGCGGAACCGAGATAAGGAGGGCTTCTGCCGGAGTCAAGAACGCCCTGTCTGAAAAATTTCATGGCTTATGGTTATCAGCGTTCCATGACAGAAATTTCCCATACGCGGACGGGCGCCACGACGGCATTCTTTTCGTGCGTTCTGGCCGCATCGCGTCTAAGGGGAATTTGTGTTCATGCTGCGTCATGCGGGCCAAAGACCGGTCTGACGGCGCTTTTTTCCTTGCCATCGGCGTCCCGCTTTGCGATGTGACGCTCACCCTCTTCTCGCATCCGGAAAGCATCTCATGGCCCATCGCATTCTCACTCTCGGCGAAATTACGGCTGGGTTCGACGTTATTCTTTCGGATGTATGGGGCGTGCTGCACAATGGCGTCAGCGCTTTTCCGGATGCGGCAGTTGCGCTGCGGGAAGCGCGCAAGGCTGGTAAGACGGTGGTGCTCATTACCAATTCACCGCGCCCCGCTCCCGGCGTCATCGCACAGCTTCGCGTTCTCGGCGTGCCGGATGAGGCCTATGACCGCATCATCACCTCCGGTGACGTCACCCGCGGCCTGATCGCGGAAGGCCCGAAAAAAGTCTTCCTGCTCGGCCCGGAACGCGATCTGCTGCTGCTGGACGGTCTCGATGTCGAGCGCGTCGGCGAGGCGGAAGCGCAGTCCGTGGTCTGCACCGGTTTCTTTGACGACGAGACGGAAACGCCAGAGGATTATACCGAAATGCTCAAGGGCTTCATTGCCCGCAACGTGCCGATGATCTGCGCCAATCCCGATCTGGTGGTGGAGCGCGGCGAGCGCATCATTCCCTGCGCCGGCGCCATGGCCGCTTACTACGAACAACTCGGCGGCGAGGTCCGCATTGCCGGCAAGCCGCATGCGCCGATCTATGAGGCCTGCCTTGCGGCGGCCAAAGAGGTGCGCGGCGCCTTCGCCAAGGATCGCGTGCTCGCCATCGGCGACGGCATGCCGACGGATGTGAAGGGCGCGATTGCGAGCGGTCTCAACCTTCTTTATATCAGCGGCGGAATTCACGCCGCCGAATATACGCTGAACGGCCAGACGGACGAGGCGCTTCTCAACGCCTATCTCAAGGGGCAGGGTGCTGCTCCCGGCTGGTGGATGCCCCGTCTCGCCTGAGGACGTCTTGCCTCAAGGAATAGCTGGCGCAGGAATGGATCGATTGCCATGACCGTTTTTCACCGCAATGAAAAAAAGGAGCCGCTGCCGGAAGCTCTTCGCGGCGGCGTCATCGCCATCGGCAATTTCGACGGCGTGCATCGCGGCCACCGGGCTGTGCTGGATCGTGCCCTGGAGTTGGCGGACGCCCGTGGCGTTCCCGCGCTGGTGCTGACCTTCGAGCCGCATCCCCGTTCCGTCTTCCGTCCCGATACGCCGGTCTTTCGTCTCACGCCCGCGCCACTGAAGGCCCGCATCCTTGAGGCCATCGGTTTCCGCTCCGTCATCGAATATCCCTTCGACCGGGAATTTTCGCAGCGCTCGGCGGAGGAGTTCGTCCAGTCCATTCTGGTCGACTGGCTCCACGCCAGCGCTGTCGTCACCGGCTTCGATTTCCATTTCGGCAAGGGCCGCGAAGGCGGCCCGGCATTTCTGATGCAGGCCGGCAAACGCCATGGCTTCGACGTGACGCTGGTGGATGCCTTCCGCGACGAGGGCGCGGATGTCGTCTCCTCCAGCCGGATTCGCTCGCTTCTGTGCGAAGGCGATGTGGCGGGCGCCGCAGGCCTGCTCGGTTATCGCTTCACGGTGGAAAGCGAAGTCATCGGCGGCCAGAAGCTCGGCCGCACGCTGGGTTATCCCACCGCCAACATGGCGCTGGCGCCGGAAACGGAACTGAAGGCGGGCATCTATGCCGTGCGGTTCCGCCGCCCGGACGGTTCGATCCGCGATGGGGTGGCAAGCTTCGGTTACCGCCCGACCGTCACTGAAAACGGCGCGGCGCTGCTTGAAACATTCGTCTTCGATTTTTCCGGCGATCTTTATGGTGAGGTCTGTTCGGTCTCGTTCTTCGGGCACCTGCGCGACGAGCTGAAATTCGACGGTCTCGATCCGCTCGTCGCCCAGATCAGGCGCGATGAAGAAGAGGCGAGGGCGATGTTATCGGGCGTGCGTCCGCTCAGCGAACTGGACGCCAGGATCGCGTTCTGACCGGGTAAGGCCGGTCAGCCCCTGTTCCGGTCGATATTGCCGTCGCTTTTCTCTTCCTTTTTGCCGGAAAACCGCATAAACAACCGGCCATGTCCCAATACCGGTTGATGTTCAAAACTCAGATTGGCCGAATTATTGGCCCGGCCTTCCGCCCGCTCTGACGAGCCGGAAGGTCCGGGATTTTGGCGCTTGTCATGACTTTTGTCATGGCGCTTTCCGTATTTGCCCTCTTTGAAATTGAGACGGCGCGACCGACACGGCGCGCAACAACGGTACGATTATGAGCGACACCGCAGAAAAACTCGACTATTCCGCCACCCTGTATCTGCCGCAGACGGATTTTCCGATGCGCGCCGGCCTGCCGCAAAAAGAACCGGAAACGGTGAAGCGCTGGCAGGAAATGGGCCTTTACAAGCGCCTGCGCGCCTCCGCCGCCGGCCGCGAAAAATTCGTGCTGCATGACGGCCCGCCCTACGCCAACGGCAATATCCATATCGGCCATGCGCTGAACAAGATCCTCAAGGACGTCATCACCCGCTCGTTCCAGATGCGCGGTTACGACGCCAATTACGTGCCGGGCTGGGATTGCCACGGCCTGCCGATCGAATGGAAGATCGAGGAAGCCTATCGCGCCAGGGGCAAGAACAAGGACGAGGTTCCGGTCAACGAATTCCGCAAGGAATGCCGTGACTTCGCGGCCGGCTGGATCAAGGTCCAGTCGGAAGAGTTCAAGCGTCTCGGCATCGAGGGCGACTTCGAAAATCCCTACACCACGATGAATTTCCACGCCGAAGCCCGCATCGCCGGCGAACTCCTGAAGATCGCCAAGAGCGGCCAGCTCTACCGCGGTTCCAAGCCGATCATGTGGTCGGTCGTGGAGCGCACGGCGCTGGCGGAAGCGGAAGTCGAATATCATGACGTCGAGAGCGACACGATCTGGGTGAAGTTCCCGGTCGTTGAAGGTTCTGCTGCGCTTGAAGGCGCCTCCATCGTCATCTGGACGACCACGCCGTGGACGATCCCCGGCAACCGCGCCATCTCGTTTTCGTCGCGCATCGCCTATGGCCTTTATGAGGTCACGGCGGCTGCGAATGATTTCGGGCCGCAGTCGGGCGAAAAACTCGTCTTCGCAGACAAGCTGGCAGCGGAATGCTTTGCCAAGGCAAAGCTCGAATTTACACGCCTGCGCGACGTGAAGGCGGAAGAGCTCGCGGCTGTCACCAGCGCCCATCCGCTGGCATCGCTTGGTTACACCTTCGCTGTTCCGGTTCTCGATGGCGATCACGTCACCGACGATGCCGGTACCGGCTTTGTGCATACCGCTCCAGGCCATGGTCGCGAAGACTTTGACGCGTGGATGGCGCAGGCGCGCGATCTGGAAGCGCGCGGCATCTCCTCCAAGATCCCGTTCACGGTCGGCGACGACGGTTTCTACACCGAGGACGCCCCCGGTTTCGGCCCGTCGGCCGAAGGCGGTGCTGCCCGCGTCATGGACGATAACGGCAAGAAGGGCGATGCCAATGACCGCGTCATCAAGGCGTTGATCGCGGAAAACAACCTGTTTGCCCGCGGCCGCCTGAAGCACAGCTATCCGCATAGCTGGCGCTCCAAGAAGCCGGTCATCTTCCGCAACACGCCGCAATGGTTCGTCTATATGGACAAGGAACTGGGCGACGGCACGACGCTGCGCTCCCGTTCGCTTTCCGCCATCGACCAGACGCGTTTCGTCCCGGCTTCCGGCCAGAACCGTCTGCGCGCCATGATCGAAGGCCGCCCGGACTGGGTCTTGTCGCGCCAGCGCAGCTGGGGCGTGCCGATCGCCGTCTTCGCGGATGAGAAGGGTGAAATCCTGATCGATGAGGCCGTCAACGCCCGCATCCTCGAGGCCTTCGAAGCCGAAGGTGCGGACGCCTGGTTCGCCGAAGGCGCCAAGGAACGCTTCCTTGGCAATGACCACGACCATGCCAAGTGGCAGCAGGTCATGGACATTCTCGACGTCTGGTTCGACAGCGGCTGCACCCACACCTTCACGCTGGAAGACCGCCCGGACATGAAGTGGCCGGCGGATGTCTATCTCGAAGGTTCCGACCAGCATCGCGGCTGGTTCCACTCGTCGCTGCTCGAAAGCTGCGCGACGCGCGGCCGTGCGCCCTATAACGCCGTTGTCACCCATGGTTTCACCATGGATGAGAAGGGCGAGAAGATGTCCAAGTCCAAGGGCAACGTCGTCTCGCCGCAGGAAGTCATGAAGGACGCCGGTGCGGATATTCTGCGCCTGTGGGTCATGACGACGGATTATTGGGATGACCAGCGCCTCGGCAAGGCCATCATCCAGACCAATGTCGATGCCTATCGCAAGCTGCGCAACACCATCCGCTGGATGCTCGGCACGCTCGCCCATTACAAGGGCGAGGAGATCGCCTATGACGATCTGCCGGAACTCGAAAAGCTGGTGCTGCACCGCCTGTCCGAACTCGATGGCGTGGTTCGCGAGGGTTATGACGGCTTCGAGTTCAAGAAGATCACCCGGGCGCTGATCGACTTTGCCAATGTCGAACTTTCGGCCTTCTATTTCGACGTCCGCAAGGACACGCTGTATTGCGACGCGCCGTCGTCGCTGAAGCGCCGCGCGGCCCTGTCGGTCATCGCCAAGCTGTTCGATTGCCTTGTCTCGTGGTTGGCACCCATGCTGCCCTTCACGACGGAAGAGGCTTGGCTGTCGCGCTATCCGGATGCGGAATCGGTGCATCTCGTCCAGTTCCCGGAAATCCCGGCGGAATGGAAAAACGATGCGCTTGAAGCGAAGTGGGAGAAGATCCGCAAGGTCCGCACGGTCGTCACTGGCGCGCTTGAAGTGGAACGCCGTGAAAAGCGTATCGGCTCTTCACTGGAAGCTGCCCCTGTCGTCCACATTGCCGACGCCGATCTTCTGGCGGCGCTGAAGGGGCAGGATTTCGCCGAGATCTGCATCACCTCCGCCATCTCGGTGGTGGGCGATGAAGGCCCGGCCGATGGCTTCCGCCTGCCGGAAGTGGCAAAGGTCGTGGTCGAGCAGAAGTTGGCGGAAGGCGCAAAATGCGCCCGTTCCTGGCGCATCACCACCGATGTCGGGTCCGACCCGGATTATCCTGACGTTTCTGCCCGCGATGCAGCGGCCCTGCGTGAGCTTGCCGCACTCTCGTAACGAAAATGACCGGATGAATTGCGCTTTGCCTCTTCATCCGGTACACCTGCCTGAAAATGGCCGGATTTGCACGGCAATGGGGGCTGCCGCCTGCCGAAAGACGATGTCTGGCGAAGTGGGACGGACGGCTGGAAGGGTTTCAATGAAGACGATGCAGGGTAATGCGCAGGGTTTGGGCATGTTTCGCACGGTTATTGGCATCACGACGATAGGCGTGTTGCTTGGCGCGTGCACGAGCCCGACCTACGGCACGGGCAAGACGGCGGCGGAACAGCTTGTCGACGATCTTGGCAACGCGACCTCGATCACCGGCAATGACCAGGAAAAGCGCAACCTGAAATACAGCCCCCGTCCGGGCCTCGTCGTTCCTGCTCAGGCCCGTGCCGAACAGTTGGCCACGCCGCAGCAGAACATGGCAAGCCGCGAGAACAATCCGCAATGGGTCGAATCGCCGGAAGAAACCCGCGAACGCCTGCGCGAAGAGGCGGATGCCAACAAGAACAACCCGCATTATCGCTCGCCACTGCTCGCGGGCAACGGCACCGCCGGCCAGATGACCGAAACCCAGAAATGGGAAGCCTTCCGCAAGGCCAAGGCCGAAGCCCAGGGCGGCTCCGTCGTCAACGCCCAGCGCAGGTTCCTCACCGATCCGCCGGCTGAATACCGCAGCGTTCCGCAGGATCAGCTGACCGATCTCGGCGAACCGGAGCTGAAGAAGGAAAAGCGCCGCAAGAAAGAAGCGGCCGTGGCAAATACCGGCAAGAGCTGGTGGAACCCCTTCCAGTAATAACGAATGGCTGATGGCCTGCGGGAAAGCTTGCATCTCCCGCCGGTCGCTCAATCGTCGAGGCGTTTCTCGCGAAAAAATTGCCGCAGGATTTCCGCACTTTCGCTTTCCGCCAGTCCCGAATAGACATCCGGCGCATGGTGGCATGTCGGCTGGCTGAAGAAACGCACGCCACTCTCCACTGCGCCGCCCTTCGGGTCTCGCGCGCCGTAATAGAGCCGGCGGATACGGGCAAATGAAATTGCCGCCGCGCACATGGTGCAGGGCTCCAGTGTCACGTAGAGATCGGCGCCAGGCAGGCGTTCCTGCTCCAGCGCTTCGCAGGCCATGCGGATCACGGCGATTTCGGCGTGAGCCGTCACATCGTTCAATTCACGGGTGCGATTGCCGGAACGGGCGATGACGCGGCCGTCCATAACCAGTACCGCGCCGATCGGAACCTCCTGCCGCTTAGCCGCGGCACGGGCTTCGACAAGCGCCAGCTCCATGAAATGCGTCCTTTCGGCCATTGCGTTTCAATTTCCTCTTAACCCTTGTGCTTGGACCTGATAGGACAGCCCAAACAACAGGCAAACAGCAAATGACTTTTAAAGACAAGCCGAAGCGTGACGGCGGCAAGACATTTAGCCGCGACAGGAAGCCGAAAGGCCCCGGCAAGCCCGCCGCAGAGCGCGAAAAGAAACCGACCGAGGCAAAGGCCGCCCCGGTGCCGGAAACCGTTGGCGCTTCCAAGCCCGAGCGCATTTCCAAGATCATGGCGCGCGCCGGTGTGGCCTCGCGCCGCGATGTCGAGCGCATGATCATGGAAGGCCGCGTGTCGCTGAACGGCGTCAAGCTGGATACGCCGGTGGTGAACGCCACGCTCTCCGACAAGATCGAAGTCGACGGCATGCCGATTCGCGGCGCCGAGCGCACGCGCCTGTGGCTTTACCACAAGCCCGCCGGTCTGGTGACGACCAATTCCGACCCGGAAGGCCGTCCGACCGTTTTCGACAATCTGCCCGGTGAACTGCCGCGCGTTCTGTCCATCGGCCGTCTCGATATCAATACCGAAGGCCTGCTGCTGCTCACCAACGATGGCGGACTTTCCCGCGTGCTGGAACTGCCGACCACCGGCTGGCTGCGCCGCTACCGCGTGCGCGCCCATGGCGAGGTCGATCAGGCCGCACTCGACAAGCTGAAGGAAGGCATTGCCGTCGACGGCGTGCTCTACGGCGCAATCGACGCCACGCTCGACCGGACCCAGGGCCACAATGTCTGGATCAGCATGGGCCTGCGTGAAGGCAAGAACCGCGAAATCAAGAACGTGCTCGGCGCGCTCGGTCTCGAGGTCAACCGGCTGATCCGCGTTTCCTACGGCCCGTTCCAGCTTGGCGATCTCGCTGAAGGCAAGGTGCTGGAAGTGCGCGGCCGTATGCTGCGCGACCAGCTCGGCCCGCGTCTGATCGAACAGGCCGGCGCCAATTTCGACGCGCCGATCTACAATGCGCCCGTTGAGGATGAAGAAGACGACGCGCCGAAGCGGCCCGTGAAATCCGAATGGGCAAAGAGCGATGCGCCGGAAGGCAAGCCGCGCTTCGAAAAGAGTGGCAAGTCCGAGGATCGTCGTGAAAAGGCGCTCGGCCGTCTCGACGCCAAGCGCGGCGACAAGCCGGCCGGCAAGTTCGGCTCCAAGCCCGCCGGGAAATTTGGCGCCAAGGGCCGCAGCGAGGATGAAGGCGACGACCGCCGCCCACGCCAGGCCGCCGGCACCAGCCGCACGGCCAATGTCTGGATGGCGCCCGGTGCAAGGCCCACCCGTGACGGTAAGGAGCGCAAGTCTTCCGCCCGCGCGGAAGCCGAAAACCTCTTCAAGAAGCCTTCCGCCCAGGACGAAGCGCGGCGCAACGTCGTGCGGCATGCGGATGCCGAGGGCGAGTGGATCCGTTCGGATTCCCCCCGCGAAGAAGAAGGTGGTCGCGGACGCGGCGACCGTCCGCGTGGCGAAAAGAGCTTTGGCGATCGTGGTGGGCGCGGCGGAAAGCCGTTCGGCGACCGGCCATTCCGCGACAAGCCGCGTGAAGAAGGCGACCGTCCGCGCGGTGAAAAGAGCTTCGGTGACCGCCCGGCACGCGGCGGCAAACCTTTTGGCGACCGGCCGTTCCGTGACAAGCCGCGCGAAGAGGGTGACCGCCCGCGCAGCGACCGTCCACGTGGCGAAAAGAGTTTTGGTGATCGCACCGCTCGCGGTGAAAAACCTTTCAGTGACCGTCCGTTCCGCGACAGACCCCGTGAAGACGGTGACCGCCCACGCGGCGAGCGCCCGGCGGGCGACAAGCCCCGTGGCGGCAAGCCGGCCGGTAAATCCGGATTCGGCAAGCCATCTTTCGGAAAGTCGGGCGAGCGTGGCGAACGTTCGGGTTTCTCAGGCAAGAGCAAAGGCCCCGGTGGTCCCGGCGACGGCAAGCCGGGCGGCAAAGGCCCGGGTGGCAAACCTTCTGGAGGCAGGGGAATGACACGTAATGCGGATCGTAGGCGGTGAGTTCCGCGGCCGGAGTCTGGCCGCGCCGAAATCGAATTCCATTCGTCCGACCATCGACAGGACGCGGGAAAGCCTCTTCAATATTCTGAGCCATGCCTATCCGGAAAGTCTGGATGGCACGCGCGTTCTGGATGTCTTTGCCGGAACCGGTGCGGTCGGTCTGGAGGCGCTTTCGCGCGGCTGTCGCGTGGCGCTCTTCGTCGAAAACGGCGTGGAGGGCAGGGGGCTGCTCTGGGAAAATATCGATGCGCTGGGTCTGCATGGCCGCGCCCGTATCCTGCGGCGTGACGCCACCAAGCTCGGCGGCGTCAACAATATCGAACCCTTCGATCTTCTCTTCGCCGATCCGCCCTATGGCTATGGCCATGGCGAGAAGGCTTTCGCGGCCGCCCATGGCGGCGGCTGGCTGAACCCCGGCGCGCTCGCCATCCTAGAAGAGCGCGGCGATGTGACGGTCAAGGTCGATCCGGTTTTCAAACCGCTCGAAAGCCGCATCTTCGGCGATACGAAAATGCATTTCTACCGTTACGAGCCCTAAAGCATTTCCAGGAAAAGCGGAGCCCGGTTTTCCGTCCGGAAATGCGACATAACAAAGAGTTAGAGTGTTTTCGCGATTCGAAGAAAAGCGAGAACGCTCTAACAGAAACACCTTCCCGTCACGCCACGGTCTTGTCTTGTTTGCGCAATAGGCAGAGTCTTTGCCGTGGAAAGAATTTGGGTATTCGCATGGAGCAGGGTGTAAACGAGAGCATAACGATCGTCCGCGCCGGGGAAGAGGTTCTCGAAGGTGACGGTGCGGGCGGCCATGAGCCGACCTTCGGACTGGCGCTCGGCGGCGGCGGCGCACGCGGCATCTGCCACATCAACGTCATCGAGGCGCTGGACGAACTCGGCATCCGGCCCGTGGCGATTTCCGGTTCGTCCATCGGCTCCATCATCGGCGCGGGCATGGCGGCCGGCATGACCGGCCGGGAAATCCGTGAATACACACTTGAACTGATGGGACGAAAAGGCTCGGTCGCCAACCGGCTCTGGAGCCTCGGCCCGGCATCGATGCGCCATGCGGTGGACGGTTTTCGCCTCGGGCAGTTCAACCTCGAACTCATCCTGCACGCCCTGATGCCGCAGGCTCTGCCGAAGGATTTTTCCGAGCTTGCCATTCCGCTCAAAGTGATAACCACGGATTATTACGCCCAGACCGAGGTGGTGGTGGAACGCGGCGAGATCATCCAGGCGCTGGCCGCATCTGCCGCCATTCCGGCATTGTTCATGCCGGTGCGTATCGATGGCCGCATCATGATCGACGGCGGCATTTTTAATCCGGTGCCCTATGAGCATCTGCTCGATCATGCCGATATCGTCATCGGCGTCGATGTCGTCGGTGGCCCGGAAGGTGATGGAACCACCATGCCGAACCGGCTGGACAGCCTGTTCGGCGCCAGCCAGCTGATGATGCAGGCGGCGATTGCCCTGAAACTGAGGCTACGCCCGCCGCATATTTTCCTGCGTCCGCCCGTGCACCGTTTCGGTGTGCTGGATTTCCTGAAGTCCGAAGAGGTGCTGAACGCATCGGCCGGCATCAAGGACGATCTGAAGCGGCAGATCGACTTGCAGGTGGAGCTGTTTCATCGCGGGCAGGGTGTCGAGGCCTGAGCGTTACATCCTTGAATATTCGCCGGGAAAGCGTGGGTACCGCCCTTTTCTTCTCCCCAAGGGGGAGAAGGTGGCCCGAAGGGTCGGATGAGGGGGCAACGCCAGCGATAGACCGCACCCTTGCCCCCTCATCCCGCTGCCGCGGACTTCTCCCCGGCGGGGAGAAGAAACAAGTGGTACTTTCCCAGCCACTTCCTTGAACTACAGCGAAACTTCCGTCTCGCTGTCCTCCGCATCCTCTTCTTCTTCCCACTTTTCCGCCTTGGTCTTCGGCTTCATCAGCGGTTCGGGCTTCACCTCGCGCACCGGCTTGTTGTGCAGCATCTGCCGGCCGGCGGCGAGGCCTTCCACGGCCTGTAGCTGAAGCCGCTCCTCGTCGCGCTCGCGAATGTCGTCGGCAATCGCCAGCGCCCTTTCGCCATCCATATCCAGCCCCTCCAGAATGCGCCTGCCGAACAGCAGGCCCGATTCCAGCGTCTCGCGGATTTCATATTCCACGCCCTTTTTCCTGAGGTCGAGGGAATGCACGCGGTCATAGGAGCGGGCATAGATGCGCACGCTCGGAAATTCCGACTGGATCATGTCGATGATACGGTCGGTCACTTCCTTCTTGTGGGTGCAGACCGCAACGAGATCGGCCCGCTCGATGCCGGCCGCGATCAGCACGTCCTTGCGGGTGCCATCGCCGAAAAAGATGCGGAAGCCGAAACGGGCGGCCTGCCGCACGCGGTCGGCGGAGCTGTCGATGACGGTCACGTCGCGCCCGCCGGCGAGAAGGATCTGCGAGGCGATCTGGCCGAAGCGGGAAAAGCCGATCATCAGCACATCCGCGCCCGCCCCGTCAAAATCCTCTTCCAGCTTGTCCTCTTCCGCATCCTCCGCCGTCAGCCGGCGTGAAATCACCGCCAGAAGCGGCGTCAGCGCCATGGAAAGCGTGACGACGGCAACGAGGATCGAGGCCGTCGCCTGCGGAAACAGCCCGGAGGCGGCAGCGGTGGTGAAGAGCACGAAGCCGAATTCGCCGCCCTGCGCCAGAAGCAGCGCGATGCGGCTCGATGCATAACGCGACGAGCCGGCGATGCGGCAAAGGCCATAAATCAGCGCCGCCTTCACCGCCATCATCGCCGGCACGGCGATCAGGATGAGCAAAATATGCTCATAGACGATATGGATATGCAGCGACATGCCGACCGCCATGAAGAACAGCGCCAGAAACAGGCCGCGAAACGGCTCGATATCGGCTTCCAGCTCGTGCCGGTAGGAGGATTCCGACAGCATCAGCCCCGCCAGCAGTGCCCCCATGCCCATCGACAAGCCCACCGCCTCCATGATGGCGGCGGCGCCGATGACGACGAAGAGGGCAGCGGCAATCATCACCTCCCTCGCACCGGTGCGGGCGATGATCTGGAACATCGGCGTCAGAAGATACCGCCCGGCGAGCACCATGCCCGCCACGGCAACGACGGAGGCGATGAGATCGGACACCATGGAATCCGTCGGCACATCCGGCCGGTTGGAAAGAATGGTGACGAGGGCAAGAAGCGGCACGATGGCGAGGTCCTGAAACAGCAGGATCGAAAACGACCGGTTGCCGTGCCGCGTATTCATGTCGCCGTCATCGGCAAGGATTTGCAGCGCAAAGGCGGTGGAGGAAAGTGCAAGGCCGAAACCGGCGACAAGGCTGCCGCGCCAGTCGATCAGCCCTGCCCACCAGGCAATCGCCGCCAGCACGCTGCCCGTCACCAGCACCTGCGCCATCCCGAGCCCTAAAATATCGCGCCGCATCTGCCAGATGCGCGATGGCTTCAGTTCCAGCCCGATGATGAAGAGCAGGAAAACGACGCCGAGTTCCGAGACGTTGAAGATGTCCTTCGCATCCGTGACCAGATGCAGGAACGGCCCGATGATGATGCCCGCCACAAGATAACCGAGCACGGTGCCGAGCCCCAGCTTGCGGAAAACCGAGGCCGCGATGACCGCGCCGGCCAGAAGCAGCAGGGGTTCGGAAAAGAGAGCGTCGTGCTCGGTCATGCGGGCGGACTTTCGAATAGGGTGGCGACAATACCGTCCGAATGGAGAAAGCGGCGTTTCGCCCTTGATGCGGGGTTCTCGGCACAATAAATGGAACAGGAATGAAAGGCCAACTCATGTCCTCAGAAATAGATTCTTCCAAACTTCTCGATCGCGCCAGCCAACTTGTCGATCTTGCCCGCGCCGCCGGTGCGGATGAAGCGGATGCCGTTGTCGTCCGCTCCCGCTCGCAATCGGTCGGCGTGCGGCTCGGCAAGGTGGAAAGCACCGAATCCTCCGAAAGCGACGATTTTTCCCTGCGCGTCTTCGTTGGCCGCCGGGTGGCGAGCGTTTCGGCCAATCCGGGCTTCGACCTGAAGACCTTGGCGGAACGGGCCGTGGCCATGGCGAAGGTCTCGCCGGAAGACCCCTTTGCCTGCCTTGCGGACAAGGAACGGCTGGCTACTTCCTATGACGATCTAGAGCTTTTCGACGCGACGGAAGTGTCGGCCGATCAGCTGCGTGAGGCAGCCCTTGCTTCGGAAGAGGCAGCACTCGGCGTCAAGGGCGTCAGCAATTCCTCAGGCGCCGGCGCATCGAGCGGCATGGGCGGCCTCGTGCTTGCCACATCCCACGGTTTTTCCGGCAGCTATATGGGCAGCCGTTTCAGCCGCTCCGTCAGCGTCATTGCCGGCGAAGGCACGAAGATGGAGCGCGACTACGATTTCGACAGCCGCCTTTATTATGCCGATCTCGATGCCGCCGAAGAAATTGGCCGGCGCGCCGGTGAAAAAGTCGTGCGCCGCGTCGGCCCGCGCCAGGTCGATACCGGCAGCAACATCACCGTGGTTTTCGATCCGCGCATCGCCCGCGGTTTCGTCGGTGCGATTGCCGGCGCCATCAACGGCGCGTCGGTTGCCCGCAAGACCAGCTTCCTGCGCGACAAGATGGGCCAGCAGGTTCTGAAAAAGGGCCTTTATCTCACCGACGATCCGCAGATCGTGCGCGGCCCGTCCTCCCGTCCCTTCGATGGCGAGGGCGTGCGCGGCGAGAAGATGACGATGATCGAGGACGGTGTTTTGAAGCACTGGTTCCTGTCCACCTCGGCGGCACGGGAACTCGGCCTTGAAACCAACGGTCGCGGCGTGCGCGGCGGCACGGCGGTTTCGCCGGCCTCCACCAATCTGGCGCTCGAGCCGGGCGACCTCTCGCCGGATGACCTGCTGAGACAGGTCGGAACCGGCTTTTACGTCACCGAGCTGATCGGCCACGGCGCCAATATGATCACGGGTGAATATAGCTGCGGGGCGAGCGGCTTCTGGATCGAGAATGGCGAAAAGACCTTCGCGGTTTCCGAGGTCACCATCGCCTCGAACCTGAAGGACATGTTCATGCGGGTTACGCCGGCCAACGATATCGATCGTAAATACGGCGTCGCGGCCCCGACGCTCGCCATTGAAGGCATGACGATCGCGGGCAAGTGAGACGGCCCGCGGGTTGTTTTCGCCAGCACTTTGTGTGCAAGTGCGAAAAGAAAAACGGGCGCGCCGTGTGAGGCGCGCGGAAAAGACGGCAAAATGAACGATATGGCTGAGGCCCGCTGGGCCTCCGATCTGAGGCTGGTGCTTGAAGCCGCCCGCAAGGCGGGCGAGACGGCCCTCGGTTTCTTCCGCAAGGATCCCGAGGTCTGGTGGAAGAATGGCGGGCTTTCGCCGGTCAGCGCGGCCGACTACGCCGCCAATGAAATTCTCGAAACCATCCTGCGCTCCGCCCGGCCGGAATACGGTTGGCTCTCCGAAGAGACGGATGACGATACGGACAGGCTTTCCCGCTCCACCGTCTTCGTTGTCGACCCCATCGATGGCACCCGCGCCTTCATTGGCGGGCGGGATACCTGGTGCGTCAGCGTCGCGGTGGTGCATGAGGGCCGGCCGGTGGTCGCGGCCCTTGTCGCCCCGGCGCTTGCCGAGGAATTCACCGCATTTGAAGGCGGCGAAGCGCTGAAAAACGGGGCGCCCGTTTTTGCCGCGCGTGAAAATGCCGGCATCTTCCATCTGGCGGCGCCCGAAGACGTGATCACGCATCTGCCGGAAGAGGTGCGGGGTGGCGTCAAGCGCATTCCGCACGTGCCCTCGCTCGCCTACCGGCTGGCCATGGTGGCGGATGGCCGCATCGACGGAACGCTGGTCAAGGCCAACTCGCACGAGTGGGATCTCGCCGCTGCCGACCTCATTCTGGAGAAGGCCGGTGGCCGGCTGGTCGGGCTGGATGGAAAACCTCTGATGTATAATCGCCGGCAGGTGAACCACCCCGCATTGTGCGCTGCAGCAGATTATGCGCTGCCTGCACTTTTGAAAGCGTTTTCACATCTGTCTGACAGTTGACGTTTGCCGGGAAATCCCGCAGATGAGGGCCTCTCTCAGAGTTTAAGAAAGAGACAAAGACATGACGGAATCTGGCAAACAGAAACAGCTGCTGCACCTCGTATTCGGCGGCGAACTGGAAAACCTTCAGGATGTTCAGTTCCGGGATTTGAACGCGCTCGATATCGTCGGTATCTATCCGGACTATGCTTCCGCGCTCACCGCATGGAAGTCCAAGGCGCAGATGACCGTCGATAACGCCCATATGCGTTATTTTATCGTGCATATGCACCGTCTTCTCAATCCGGACGACAAAATTTGAGTCCTTTTGCCCTTGCGTTGTAATACTATTGGGTGAAAGCGAGTTTTCCCGTGATTCCTGCGCGAGCGGCGCAGGCCGGGAATACCGCGGCGAGAAAATGTGATCGCGCTTTCGTTTCCGATGACAAAAAATGACGCAATTTGAGAAGAAGTAGGCGGCGATAACAACCAAAAACAGGGGAAGGGCATTGCGCGGAATGATCAAGGGCAGAATGTCATGAGCAGCCGTATCGCACGTTTCGCTCTTTCCGGTTACCGCATTGCCGGTATCGCCGCTTACCCGTTCGCGAAGCCCTATCTTTCCTATCGGGCGGCGAAGGGCAAGGAAGACAAGCGCCGTCGGCTTGAGCGTTTCGGTTATGCCAGCGCCGAGCGCCCGCGCGGGCCGCTGGTCTGGTTCCATGCCGCAAGCGTGGGCGAAACGCTGGCGCTTATTCCGCTGATCCGCGAAATCCGCAAGCGCGATATATTCGTGCTTTTGACCACCGGAACCGTCACGTCGGCCGAACTGACCCGCACGCGGCTGGGCGACGATGTGATCCACCAATATGTGCCGCTCGATATCAAGATCGCGGTCAACCGTTTCCTGACCTACTGGGCGCCGGATGCCGCCATCACCGCTGAATCGGAAATATGGCCGGTGACGATGATGGAACTGGAGCGCCGGCACATTCCGCAGATACGGGTCAATGCGCGCCTCTCCGACCGTTCCTTCGACCGCTGGAAAGCCCGGCATGACATTGCTGAATCGCTGTTTTCCAAGCTGGCGCTGGTGGTTGCGCAGTCCGATCTCGATGCCGAACGTTTCCGCGATCTCGGCTCCTGGCCGGTGGTGATTTCTGGCAACCTCAAGGGCGACACCGACCCACCGCCCTGCGACGAGGCGCTGCTGGAGAGCTATCGCAAGCAGGTCGGCAATCGCAAGACATGGGCCGCCATCTCCACTTTCGACGGCGAAGAGAAGGCCGCCGCCACCGTGCATGCGGCGATCAAGTCGCGCAATGGGCAACTGACCATCATCGTGCCGCGCCATCCCGAGCGTGGCGACGATGTCGAGGCGATGCTGAAGGGCATGAATCTTTCGGTCGCCCGCCGCAGCCGCAATGACGTCATCACCCCGGAAACCGATATTTTCCTCGGCGATTCCATCGGCGAAATGGGGCTTTATCTGCGCCTGACCGAGCTTGCCTTCGTCGGCCGTTCCCTGACTGCCGAGGGCGGGCAGAACCCGCTGGAGCCGGCCATGCTCGGCTGCGCCGTCCTGTCTGGCGCGCATGTGCAGAATTTCCGCGAGGCCTATCAGAAACTGATCCGCGCCGGCGGCGGTCGCATCATCCGCGATGTGGAGATGCTGGCCAAGGCGGTGCATTATCTGCTGGTCAACGACAATGAGCGTTACAAGATGATCGATGCCGGCAACCGGGTCATTCAGGATATGCGCGGCGCGCTGTCCTCCACCGTCAAGGCGCTGGAGCCCTATATCAATCCGCTCACCGTTTCCGCCAAGCTGCAACCGCGGAGCGCCATCGGTTCATGGTAGCGGATATCGAACTCAACGCGGCCCAATCGATCGCCGCAGTCCTTTTCGACAAGGACGGAACGCTTCTCGGTTATGACGCCAGCTGGGGTCCGGTCAACCGCGAGCTTGCGGCGATAGCCGCCAAGGGCGATCCCGTTCTTGCCGACCGGCTTCTTTCCGCCTGCGGCATGGACCCTGTTACCGGTCATGTGGTGCCGGACAGCCTTCTGGCCGCCGGCAACACCGCGGAAATCGCCGCCGGTCTGGTTGCCGCCGGCTCGCCCTGCGATGTCGGAGAACTGACGGCGCGCCTCGACCGGTTGTTCACCGAGGCGGCGGATAAATCGGTGCCAGTGACCGATCTCAAGGCGTTTTTCGCAAGGCTGAAGGCACGCGGCTACAAGCTCGGCATCGCCTCCAGCGACAATGAAAACTCCATCCGCCAGACGGCCATCCGCTTCGGTTTCGAAAACGACGTCGATTTTGTCGCGGGATATGACAGCGGTTACGGCACCAAGCCGCAGCCCGGCATGGTTCTCGGTTTCTGCGAGGCGATAGGCTTTCCGCCGGAGCGTGTGGCGGTGGTCGGCGACAATAATCACGATCTGCATATGGCGAAGAATGCCGGTGCCGGTTTGCGTATCGCCGTTTTGACCGGAACAGGCTCGCGCGAAAGCCTCGGCGTGGATGCCGATTTTTGTTTCGATGACATCACGGCGCTTGAAGCGCTGTTGCCGGAACGGGCTCTCTGAACCCGGTGGAATTTCCGCCGGGCCGGGTGCGGCCCCATCAAACCCGTTTATTCCATTTTTGCAATTTACGGTTTTTTCTGGCAAACAACCTCCTGACATGTGACGGGCGAACGGAATGCCGTGGGCGACGCGGCCGGGAGCGGGAATAGATGGTTTCTGAAGCGCCGCCGTTCTGGTGGCAGAAAGCGGGCTGGCAGGCGTGGCTCCTGTCTCCTTTCTCGCTTCTTTACGGCAAGATCGCCGGCCGGCGGATGCGAACGGCGAAGAGGGCAAGCATTGCCGTTCCGGTCATCTGCATCGGCAACTTCACCGTGGGTGGCGCCGGCAAGACACCGACGGCGATGGCAATTGCGAGAGCCGCCGCCGCAAAGGGCCTGAAACCCGGATTTCTCAGCCGCGGCTACGGCGGCACGCTCGATGTCACCACGCTTGTCGATCCCGGACAGCACCGCTCGGCCGATGTCGGCGATGAGCCGCTGCTCCTGGCGCGAGAGGCGGTCACGGTCATTTCCCGCAAGCGCGTGGAAGGCGCACACCGGCTGGTGAAGGAAGGCGTCGATCTCATCATCATGGATGACGGTTTCCAGAGCGCGCGCCTGATACTGGATTATGCGCTTGTCGTCATCGATACGATGCGCGGCATCGGCAACGGCCATCTCGTGCCGGGCGGCCCGGTAAGAGCGCCGCTTGCCGAGCAGATGCGGCACATGACCGGGCTCCTGAAGGTCGGCAATGGCCATGCCGCCGATGCCCTGGTCCGGCAGGCGGCAAAGGCCGCCAAACCCGTCTTCGTGGCGGCGATCACGCCGCAGGAGCCGCAGGATTTCAGGGGAAGGCGCGTGCTGGCCTATGCGGGCATCGCCGACCCGGCCAAGTTCTATCGAACCGTCGAGGCGCTCGGCGGCGACATCGTGCTGCAGCGCTCTTTCCCGGATCATCACCATTTCAGCGACGACGAGATCGCCGATCTTCTGCAGGACGCCGATAAAGAGAACCTGCAACTGGTGACGACGGCCAAGGACGCGGTGCGGCTTAACGGGCACCACGGCCGGGCGGAAGAATTGCTGTGGAACAGCCTGGTGATCGAAATCGACATGGTGTTCGACGACCCCAACGCGGCCGCGACGATCATCGATACGGCGGTGAGGAACTGCCGTGCGCGTCTGCTGCGGGACAATGCGCGGACGTCGGTTTAGAGGTTGTCGGCAAGGTCCGGAAACCTCTCCTCCGTCATGCTCGGGCCTGTCCCGAGTATCTGCAACCTATCGATTTATGAGACATCAGCAGATCCTCGGCACAAGGCCGGGGATGACGTCGAGTGACGGTGTCAGCCGCCTCTGCAACTGCTCCTGAGAAAGCCGCTTAAGATGGAAACGCGTCAACGCGCCGCTTCCCAACTCACGCCGGCAAATTGCCAGCCTTCTTTTCGGCTTCCAGCGAAGCCGCCGCATCCACATAGGCCTCCTGCCGCGCCACGCTCCAGTAGCGCAGCTCATCGAGCGGAATGCTTTTGCCGGTGATGGCGCAGATGACGTGCGAGCCGGTCTGGACGATGCGGAAGTCACCGTCGAGATATTCGATGACGGCGAGGCGGTTGCCGCCTCCTTCAAATCTGTTCATCCGTTTTCGTCTCCTGCTCTGTCCCGTCAGGGCACCCAGTCCGAAACGGCGCAGCGTTTTCCTGAACAATTGGGTGCTCCAGTATCTTAAATTTATATAGCGCGGCGCGGCGCAAGGCCAGCCCCACCATTCGTGCGTGTATGAAGCGTCAGCTACGGCCGAAGAGCCGTTCTATATCGGAAAGTTTCAGTTCGATATAGGTCGGACGGCCGTGATTGCACTGGCCGGAACCCGGCGTGTTTTCCATCTGCCGCAGAAGCGCGTTCATCTCCTCCGGCCGCATGCGCCGGCCGGAGCGCACGGAGCCGTGGCAGGCCATGGTGGCTGCGACATATTCCAGCTTGTTGGCAAGCGTGGAGGCGGCGTCCCATTCGGCGATCTCGTCGGCAAGCTGGCGCACCAGCCCCTGCACATTGACCTCGCCGAGCATGGCCGGTGTTTCGCGAACGGCGACGGCGCCCGGCCCGAAACGCTCGATGACGAGCCCCAGCGCATCGAAACCGGCGGCATGATCCATCAGCCGGTCGCAATCCTCTTCCGGTAGGTCGACGATTTCAGGAATGAGCAGCACCTGCGAAGGCGGCCGCCTGGAATGCAGCGCATTGCGCATCTGTTCGAACACCAGCCGCTCATGTGCGGCATGCTGATCGACGATGACGAGGCCGTTTTCCGTCTGCGCGATGATGTAGTTCTCGTGCAGCTGCGCCCGTGCCGCTCCAAGCGGATACACCACCGGCTCTGGTGAAGAGTTAGGGGAGGCCTCGTAAGCCTCGCGCGGTTCGGCCCGCGCCGTCGGCATGGTGATATCGGAAAAGCGCGATTGCACCGCTTCGGCAAATTGCATGTTCCCGGAAACGGCGAGCGGCCGCGACGGGGACGTGGCCGCGGACCATGGCGCGGGGGCAGCCATGGAAGGCGACGGCCGGAGGCCGGACGGGCTGTAGCCGGGGCGGAAGGCGTTCATCATCTGGTTCGCACCCGTCGTTGCGGCCCTGTCGCCGTCACGGGTCAGCGCCTGCCGGATCGCGCCGACGATAAGCCCGCGAATGAGGCCGGGATCGCGAAAACGCACGTCGGATTTCGCCGGGTGCACGTTCACGTCCACAAAGGCGGGGTCGAGCGTGATGGACAGCACCGCGACCGGATATCGCCCATGCGGCACGGTTTCGGCATAGGCGCCGCGAATGGCGGATAAAAGCAGCTTGTCCTGCACCGGGCGGCCATTGACGAAGACATATTGATGCGCCGAGTTCCCGCGATTGAAGGTCGGCACACCGGCAAAACCGGTGAGCGTCACATCCTCGCGCCCGGCATCGATCTCGATGGCGTTGTCCTTGAACTCGGCACCGAGGATTTGCGCCATGCGGGCAAGATGATCGTCGCCGGTCGAAGGGATTTCGAGCGTCGAGCGGTCGGTGCCGGAGAGTACGAAACGGATGTGCGGAAAGGCGATTGCCATCCGTTTGACGACCTCGGTGATGGCCGCCGCCTCCGCCCGTTCCGTCTTCAGGAATTTTAACCGCGCCGGCGTGGCGAAGAACAGGTCGCGCACCTCGACGATGGTGCCGGCATTCGAGGCGGCGGGCCGCACATCGGACACCTTGCCGCCGGTAACGGAAATCACCGAACCCTGTTCCGCGCCCTGTTGGCGGCTGGTGATTGTCAGCTTGGCGACGGAGCCGATGGAGGGCAGCGCCTCGCCGCGAAACCCGAGCGTGCGGATATCATCAAGCGTATCGGAAATCTTCGAGGTGCAGTGACGCCTGACCGCAAGCTCCAGATCGGCCGGCGACATGCCACAGCCGTTGTCGGTGATCCGCACCAGCCCCTTGCCGCCGCCCGCCGTAGCGATCTCGATCCGGGTCGCGCCGGCGTCGATGGCGTTTTCCACCAGTTCCTTCGTGGCGCTGGAGGGTCTTTCGATGACCTCGCCGGCGGCGATCTGGTTGATGAGGGTTTCTGAAAGCTGCTTGATGGCCATGATCGTCATTTTCGCGGATTCGCCGTGGCTTCGAAAGCAAAAAACTCGAACTGCGGAAATTTGCACATGTTTTGCGGCCTGTCCGGCATTCGATCATATCCGTCAACTTGGCGTTAAGCGTTAATCCGCCTTTAATCGGCCTTGATTATGGTGAGGCGGCTTGAAATGACCGCAGGAACGGGGCCGCCTTCGCCGGGCGGTGTGTGACGTCGACTATGGGTGAGCGTCATCTTCCCCTCAAGACTGCTTCAAGTTGCAAACCCTGATGTCTCTTTTTCGGAATTTTTCGTTTCATCCCGGCATTAGCCCCGGACGATTCCACTAGAAACATAAGCCTGACCCCTGAAAAACAGGCGGGAGTTTGCAGTTGAGTGATTTGGCGTCCTCTGGCGCGGGCGTTCATACGGTGATGCTTGATGCCCTTTGCGACGCGCTTGGCGCGGCGATCGTCGTTTACGACCGGAACGATCACATTATTTTCGCAAGCCGGAAACTCTTGAGCTTTTTTCCGCTGGAAGAGGCCGTCGTTGGCCCGGGCGCACGGCTGCGCGACTATCTGAGCGCGCTTTACGATTGTTATCTGCTGGAGGCGGAAAGCCTCTCCACCAATGCCCGCCCGCTCGGCCGGGAGGAATGGATCGGCGAGCGGCTGGCGCTGCACTGGAAGGAAAGATCGGAAAAAACCGAGCGGCTGAAGGGAGAGCGCTTCCTGCGCTTCGTCATGAACCGCCTGCCGTCCGGCCTCGGCATCAGCGTGGTTGCCGATATTTCCGAACAGAAGAAGCGTGAAGAGCAATGGCGCATCGACCTCGAGCGCGTGCAGCTCATCGAGGATATTCTCGACAATCTGCCGTTTCCCGTCTTCGTCAAGGACCGGAACATGGCCTATGCCGCCGTCAACAAATCCGCCTGCGCCTTGGTCGAAACCAGCCCCGAGAGCATTCTCGGCCGCACCGTTTTCGATCTGCACTCGCGCAAGGTCGCCGGACGGATCGATATTGCCGATCGCATGGTGCTGGATAGCGGCACGCCGAGCGTCATCCCCGAAAGGGTGCGGCGGCTGAATGGCGAAGAGGTGCTGACCATCACCCGCAAACAGCGTGTGGGCAGGCCCGGCCGATATTTCCTGGTGACGACGATGGAGGACGTGACCGCTCTCGCCACCATCGATGCCAACGGCATGCCCGTCATCCCCTCGCTCGAACATGTCCCTTTCGTCGCCTCCACTTACGGCAGGGATGAAGAAACGGACAAGCGCGGCGGGGTTTTAAAGAGCAAGGCGGTGCTGATCGTCTCTGAAAACGGACGCTTTGCGGAAGCGGCCGGTCGCCTGCTGACGGCGGGCGGCATGGACCATGCGGCGGTGACGAGCGAGGACGAGCAGCGTGCCTTCATCGACGTCGCGGCCTCCGCCGGTGTGAGCATCGATGTGGTCGTTGTCGACGCCCAGATGAGCGTCGCCTGCCTCGATATTGCCGCCGCGCATGATCTGCCCGTCGTCACCATCGAGGAAGAGGAGATAGACGCTTCGTTGCTGCATTATCTTGCGGCCGGGCTGCAATCATCCCCAAAGGAAAAAACCGCCGACGAGGACTGGGAGATCATGACGGAGGATCTTCCGGAAATCCTCAAGACCGGCGGCGTCTGCGATATACTTCTCGTCGAGGATAACAGGGTCAACCAGATCGTCTTTTCGCAGATACTCGAGGGTCTCGGGCTTTCCTGGCGGCTCGCCACCTCGGGCGAGGAAGCCCTGCGTCTCTTTGCCGAACAGCCGCCTTCCGCCGTCCTGCTCGACACGACGCTGGGCGATATCGACGGCTTCGAGGTCGCGCGCCGCATGCGCAGCCTTTGCGGCGAAAAGCACATTCCCATCGTCGGCGTCATCACCCACGCTTTCGAGGGCGATCTCGATAAATGCCGCGCGTCCGGCATGGATGACATGCTGCTGAAGCCCGTCAGCCCGGATATGGTCGAGGCGGTTTTCCTGCGGCTTTTCGGCAAGGATGTCCTGCGGCTGCAGGCATGACGTAGCCTTTGTCAGGAGGCTATGGCTTTTTTAATACTTGCCCTGCATTGTGAGCGCGGTCGACACGGGATTCACGAGATGCAGGAATGAAACGGGCAGAGCCGCAAACGTTGCAGGTCAGCCAGAACGAGCTGCAGGCGATGGCCTACAGCGACCCGCTGACGGGCCTCGGCAACCGCTACCGTCTGCGGGACAAGATTCGCATGCTTGCCAGCGAGCGCTCCAGCGATCCTGCGCCCTTCACGGTCGGCATCGCCAATATAGACGGCTTCAAACCCATCAACGATCTGTTCGGCGTGCAGGCGGGCGATGAAATCCTCTGCCAGGTCGCGCACCGGCTGAAGGCCTGCATTCCCGATGGCGCGGTCGTGACGCGCCATGACGGCGACGAATTCGCCTTCGTGCTGCCGCTGGTGTTCGAGCGCACGGGCGCCGAGCGCATCGGCAACATGATCAAGGACGTGCTTTCGGCCCCTTACGATCTCGGCGACCGCAACGTGCGCCTGTCCTCCTCCTTCGGTTTTGCCATCTACCCCTTCGCCGGCGATGAATTCGAGGATTTGCTGAAAAGCGCCGAGACGGCGCTCTATCGCTCCAAGAGACGTGGCCGCGGCCAGATCACGGTCTATTCGCGCGAAATCGCGCAGGAAATGAAGCGGGCGACGCAACTGGAACAGGCGCTTAGAAACGCCATCATCACCGATGCCATCGACGTGCATTTCCAGCCCATCGTCAGGCTGGAAGAGGCGAAGGTCATCGGTTTCGAGGCGCTGGCCCGCTGGAACGATCCGGACCTCGGTTTCGTATCGCCCGCCGTTTTCGTACCGCTGGCCGAAGAGCGCGGTTTCATCGATGCGCTGTCGGAAGCTCTGCTCCGAAAGGCAGCGGAGGCAGCCCTGTTCTGGCCACGCGAGCTTTTCCTGTCCTTCAACCTCTCTTCCGCGCAATTGATGGACCCCAGCACGGCGGACAATATTCTCTCCATCCTCTCGCGTGTCGGCCTAGATCCGCACCGGCTGGAGCTTGAAATCACCGAAACGGCTGTGATGACTTCCGCCGATACCGCCCAGCGCATCATCAGCGAATTGCAGAGCGCCGGCGTTCGCATTTCTCTGGATGATTTCGGCACCGGCCAGTCGAGCCTCGGCCGCCTGCGGGATTTCACCTTCGACAAGGTGAAGATCGACCGCGCTTTCGTGTCGCGCATCAGCAGTGACCGCCCTTCCGAACATATCATCAAGGCCATCGTCGCCATGTGCGAAGGGCTCGATCTCGAAGTCGTGGCAGAAGGGATCGAAGAACGGGCGGAAGAGGAAAAGCTGCGCGCACTCGGCTGCGCCATGGGGCAGGGCTATTTCTACGGCCGCCCCGCCGATGCCGCCGCGACCCAGCGCTATCTGCACGAGAATTACCGCGAGATATTGTCGGATATTTCCTGAAAACCGGGTGACTATAGGGCGGGGTCGTGCTCACCAGCCCTCATTCCTGTGCTTGTCACAGGAATCCTGTGTATTGGATTTGTGCTATGTAGAGTGCGGGCGGAAGGCCGTCGGAATCCTGGTCGTTAGAGACCGCCTGCTGGCTTTTGGACCTCCGCCCGCTCTTGATGATCCCAACCTGAACAGTTGATGGAGGCCGTGAGCGCGGACCTCGTAGCACAGGATGAGGCTTGCCATGGTACACCCTGTTTACATCGGATGCGACGTCTCAAAGGCACATCTGGATCTTTTCGATGCCGCGACACAAAAAGCCGTCCGCATCGCCAATACCGGCACCGCCATCGATGAATGGCTTGCCACCCTTGATGGACGCGAGGCGCAGATCATTCTGGAGGCGA